>CAZEAF010000043.1:4133-6265 GCA_964510125.1 uncultured Coriobacteriaceae bacterium | reverse complement strand
CGATAGGAATCCCCCGTGACACTCAGCGAACTCTTCCATCTTTTGCGCGAGCACCTGGGGCTGGTCATCGTCCTGCCCATCTTGGCCGCAGCTGTCGTCGGCGTCTATGCCTTCTTCCTGCCCGACGAGTACACCGCCTCCACCACCATGTACGTGCTTGCCGGCAGCGGCGAGCAGGATACCAGCGCCAGCACCCAAAGCGAGCTCTCCGCAGCCCAGCTCATCTCCAACGACGTCTCCACGCTGATTAAGAGCGACCGCATCAAGGACGACGCCGCCAACCTGGTCAACCTGACCGAGGCGGAGGCCGGCAAGTACAAGGTCTCCGTCACCTCCGCCACCACCACCCGCATCATCACCCTCGAGGTGACCGGGCCCGACCCCAGGGTGGCGGCCGACCTCGCCAACGCCATGGTGGCCGATACCAGCGAGATTTCCCGCCAGGTCATGGGTCTGGAAAGCGTGAACACCATCGACCAGGCCGTGGCGCCCACCGACCCCTCGGGCCCCCGGCGCCTGCTCTATGTGGCGGTGGGCTTTTTAGGCGGGCTCTTTGTGGCTGTGGCCATCATCGTCCTCATGGACATGCTCAACACCCGCGTGCGCTCCGGAGACGAGGTCGAGGAGCTGCTCGACGGCCTGTCCGTGATTGGCAACGTCCCGCAGATTGGGAGGTAGTAGACGATGGCAAAGCTCAAGCGCAGCGGCCATGCGGCCGACATGACCAGCGTCGACAACGCCTGCAAGACGATTCTGGCCAACATCCGCTACATCAACGTGGACAATCCGGTGCAGACCGTGATGCTCACCTCCGCCACCCCCAACGAGGGCAAGAGCTTTGTGTCCGCCAAACTGGCCGAGGCCATGGCCACCAGCGGCAAGCCCACCCTGCTCCTCGAGTGCGACCTGCGCCGCCGGACCCTGGCCAACCGCCTGGGCATCCATCCCGCGGGCGGCCTGGTGGGCGTGCTCACCCGCAAGGAGGACCTGTCCAGCGTCGTGGCTCCCACCCACATCCCCATGCTCTACTTCCTTGACGCGGAGCCCGGCATCCCCAACCCCAGTGACCTTCTTGGGTCCAAGCGCTTCAAGGCCTTTTTGGACGAGCTCAAGCAGGAGTACGCCTACATCGTGATTGACACCCCGCCTGTGGGCACCTTCGTCGACGCGGCCGTTATCTCGCGCATCGCGGACGCCAGCTTTTTGGTGGTGCGCGAGAACATGGTCAAACGCGAGGATGTCGTGCACGCCTACAACCAGATTTGCAACGCGGGCGGGCGGCTCAAGGGCGTGATTATGAACGGCACCAAGCACCGGGCCAACGACTACTATTATTACTACTACAGCAAGGACGGGGAGAAGCGGACCGAGCACCGCCACAACCAGGACAAGCAGGCCGCCTCAGCCGCAGCCCCTTACGCCCCGGTCCGTGGCGGCAAGCATGCGGCGAAACATTAGACATGATTGACGTCCACTGCCACATCCTGCCCGGCGTTGACGACGGTGCCCAGGATTTGGACGAGTCCCTGGCCATGGTGGAGGCCGCCAAGCTCGCCGGCGTCACCGAGATGGTGGCCACGCCCCACGTGCGCGACCCCTACTTTGACTACGGGGCCATGTGGGATGCCTTTGGGGAGCTGGACGAGGCAATCGAGGCGCGCGGGCTGGGCGTCAAGCTCCTCATGGGCTGGGAGGTCAACTGGGACAAGCTGTCCGAGCTGGACTTTGACACCTGGGCACCCCGCCTGGGCTGCGAACCCACAAGTGCCAGCGAGAGCGGCAAGCGGGTCTTTCTGCTGGAGCTCTCCACCGGCGCCCCCCGCACCCAGTTCGCCCTGTACCAGCAGACGGTCTACCAGCTGCAGGGGCTGGGTTACGAGGTGATTATCGCCCACCCCGAGCGCTACATCGCCGTGCAGCACGACATCTCGCTGGCCCAGGACTTCATCAACATGGGATGCAAGCTCCAGGCCTCCTGCGACTACATCGACGGCGGCCGTTTGGGCCGGGAGAAGAAGCCCGCCCTGGCCATGCTCAAGCAGGGCATGTACTCCTACATCGCCAGCGACGCCCACAACCCCGGCCACTACAAATCCCTGTCCCGCGCCATGGCCAAGCACGCCAAGTACCTC
>CAZEAF010000043.1:0-4033 GCA_964510125.1 uncultured Coriobacteriaceae bacterium | reverse complement strand
CAGGGTGCGAGAGGCCCGGCGGCGCCTAGCGGGTGCCGTCGCCTGCGAGACGCTCGACCGTCTTGTCCACCAGGGTGCCGGCCAGCCTCCTTGCCAAGCGCTCCGCCGCCTCGCACAGGGCGCGCCCGTGCATAAGACCGAACAGGCTCAGGCGCACCCGGTCGATGATGAGGCAGGCGGCAAATACCGCAAAGGCCGCCGCTGGTACAGCGAGAAGAAAAGCCCAGCCGGGAAGGCCCGCCAGGAAGGCGAAGGCGTCTGTCATGACATACACGAACACATAGGGGTTGGTCTGTATGAGGTAGACCCCGAAGGAGGCCGGAGCCAGAAACTCAATCGCCTTGGCAAGCCGGGGCCCGCCCACCTCCCAGCGGGCGCCTAAGAACACAAGCCCGACGGCCGCAAGGGACACCGTGGGCGAAAGGTAGGAGACAGGTATGTCACACCACCAGCTCGCCTCGCCAAACGCCGAGGTGGTATAGGCCGTCGTACCGACCTTCCACAGCCAGGTGACAAGGGTGCAGGCAAGCACGAGGACGAGCGCCGCACGGGAGGACACACGCTCGTGGACCCCGTACTTGCGCAGGCAGGCGCCCACCACCCACAGCATCGCAAGCCAGACGAAGCTATAGCCGCCTTTCATGACGAACGGGTCGAGACGAAAAGCCACGGCAGACCAGGCCCCGAACAGCCCGAGGAAGAGGATCGAGGCCTTGGCCAGGGTCCGCTCGCCCGCCTGCCTCACCAGGCGGTTGAGGAGGGGCGATACCAGAAAGACCCCCGCGTAGGCGGTAAAGTACCAGTACCCCGCGCCGGTCACGGGCATCAGGGCGTGGATTATGCCCCATTTGTCGATAACCTGAGGCATGGCAACGGCAAAGATTCCTGCAAAAAGGGCACTGTAAAACAAAACCTGTAGCCACAGTTCTATAAACCGCGCGTACTTGACCGGCCTCCCGTCCTGCCGGTAGCCGACAAAGCCGCTTACCAGCGCGTAGATATCCACGGCACCGTAGGCGAGGCACTCCAGCAGCCACGCGTAGCCCCACTTGAGGCCAAGCAACCCGGTGGCAGCCAAGACCCCGCCCTGGCCCAGCACATGCAGCAGCACGACGAAGAACATCGCCAGCAGCCTGAGGGCGTCGACCCCCAAATAGCGTCTCTTTGCCACAAGCGCCCCTTCGGTCGGTCATGAGCGGTATCTCGCTGGAAACAGTCACAGGTCGGATACTACCGTACTTTGTGCCCGGGCTCCCAGGCCCATCTCCGGCCGGACGGCTTAGGCCGTCATCATGGCCGCCGGAATCACGTATATGCCGTCGGGGCGCCGGTAAGCCATAGTGCTCCGACCCGTGACAACCGCCAGAAAAGCCGGCCCCGCGTTACGTGCGGCGGGGTTTGCCGTCACCTTGGCCGCCAGACGCAGGAGGTTTGCCGCCGCCTCGTCGACCTTTACGTCGCTCAGCTTAATCTCGAGGGCGGCCCATTGGGTCCCTCGTTCGAGGATGGCGTCTACCTCCAGGCCTTTGTCGTCACGGTAGTAGTAAAGCCTGCTCCCAAGGTTGCCGTAGGTCTCAGCGAACACTGCTAGGTCGTGTATAACCAGGTTCTCAAAGAGCATTCCTAGCGTCTGGGTGTCAAAAACAAGCCCGTCGGGAGACGCCCGCAGCAAGGCCGCCGCCAACGAGGGGTCGGCAAAGTATCTCTTGGGCTTTACCCGCACGCGATTCTTCGCCCGAAGAGGGGGTTCCCAACCGCCTATCTCGTCCACCAAGAACAAGCGGCGGAACAGGTCGAGGTAACCGTCGAGCATATTGGCCTGCGCCGGGGTCGGGTTTTCGTATCCAGCGTCTTTTAGCAGCGTGGTGCGGGTGGCCGGTTGGCCTACATTGAACGCCAAGGACCTGAGAACGCGCTCGGCGACCTGCGGCGACAACCCCTCATCGGCCACGTTGGCGTCGAGAACCGAGCGAACATACTGCATCGCCCGGTCGCGCGCCATTTCGTCAGAGGCATTACGCGATCCCGGCCACCCTCCCCGGCAGCACCATCGCGCCACCGTTGTCATATCAACGGAGCACAGTCGGGACGTATATGGCTCGCCATGAAAAAGTGCGGAGAGGCTTATCGACGCATCGGACTCCCCCAGCTCCGCAAGGGTCATGGTGTCCAACCTCAGCCGTCCGATTCTGCCTGCTCCGCTGTGGTGCACACGCTCCCTTTCTGCACGTTTGAGCGCATGGGAACCCGTGAGCAAATAACGCCCGCAGGCACCTCCCCCCGCATCCACCTCTGAGCGCACGGCATCCCACACCTCGGGAACCTCTTGCCACTCGTCGATAAGGTGGGGTTCCTCTCCAACCAGTGCCAGCGCTGGGTCGAGCCGAGTGGCCATACGGGGAGCTTGGTCGATAAGGTTAATCACACTATTGGCCCGCGAGAGCGCCATCCATGTCTTGCCACACCACTTGGGCCCCTCGATTTCCACCGCGCCAAACGCGCGTAAGAGCGCGTCAAGGCGGCCGTCAATCAAACGGGGCATGTAACCGCGCGGTCGGAGGTTGCCGTTTTGTGCGCTCATGTTGGGCCTTCCTTTAGGACATGAAGAATACACCCTAATCTGGATGAAGTTTACACCCCATTGTAGATGAAGAATACACCCTACTACAGATGATATTTACACCCCGACTACCATAACCTTGCAGATTAGGCAGATTCCCGATGATGCCCGGTTAGGGTCGTGGCAACCGGACCGCTCCCCCGCCTCACGAGAACAGCGCCACCTCCCCGCGCAGGAACGCCTCGAGCGGGCACGCCTCGGACCCCACGACCACGACCCGCGCCCCAGGGAAGCGGTTTACGAACGCCGTGATGCCGCCAAGCGACTTGACGCGGCCGCTCTTCACCTCCATGGCCACGACAGCGTCTGACTGGCAGAGCACAAAGTCCACCTCGGCATTCCCCTCCCGCCACCAGCGCACGTCGAAGCGGTCGGCCTTCGCGCGACCCAGCAGGTAGGCCCCCACCGCGCTTTCCACCAGACGGCCGCGGCGCTCGGGGTCGCTGAGCAGGAAATCGCGGTAACGGCCGTACGTGGCCGTCATGAGGGCGGTGTCGTACACCATGAGCCGAGGCGAGCTGGCCTTTTCCCTCAGAAGTTTGGGGTCGTATTTCTGAAGGCCGCACATCAGGCCTGCCCCGTCGAGAAGCCCCAGGTAGCGGGCGACCGTTGTCGTGTTTCCTGCATCGTCGAGCTGGCCTAGCAGCTTGCGATACGAGAGCTCCTGGGCGGAGTAGGGGGCGCCGATGTAAAACAGCCTCTGCATGAGTTCCGGCTTGCGCACTTCCTCAAGGCAGACCACGTCCTTGGAAATGCTGGGGTCGATGACCGCGTCGTTGATATAGTCGAGCCAGCGCCTCTTGTCGTCTTTGAACGCGGCTGCCCCGGGATACCCGCCGAAGAAGAGGAAATCGTCCAGCGAGTAGCCGAAGGCCTCGGAGCATTCGCGATAGGTCCAGTGCGTGCTCCGCAACATCTCAAAGCGGCCGGTGAGCCCCTCGCGCACCCCCTTCTGCAAGAGCAGCGAGGACGAGCCGCTGAGTACCACGCGCAAGTCTATGCCGCTCCAGGAGTCCTCGTCCCACAGCTCCTTGACCACCGCGGACCACTGGGGGACCATCTGGACTTCGTCGATTACCAAGACGGCCGCCGGGGACCCCGCCGCGATGAGACTGCGCGCCTGCAGCCACTGCGCCCGAAGCCAATCCCGGCTTGACGCGTCCACGCTCGCAAGGGCCACATGGCGCGGCAGTGAGGTTCGGGCCAATGCCTGCCGGATTGCCGTGCTCTTGCCAGTTTGCCGGGGACCCACGACCAGCTGGATGGCGCGCCGAGGCTCCTCCATGCGCGAGACGAGAGTGGAGACGATACCGCGGCAATACTGGGCCTCAGCCATTGAATACCTCCTGAGTATCTCTAGCTACTGAGCAATTTTGCTCAATAGTAGCGCAAATTTGCTCAGTAGGCCAACCG
>CAZEAF010000042.1:11304-13230 GCA_964510125.1 uncultured Coriobacteriaceae bacterium | reverse complement strand
AAAGGCCTTGCGGCCCCTAGTCGTCCAGCAGGAAGGCCTTGTAGCCGCGGTAGGCCTCGTAGAGGTCGGCCTTGCTGGTGACCTCCCAGGGGGCGTGCATGGAGAGGACCGCCACGCCCGAGTCTATGACGTCCATGTCGTACTGCGCCAGGATGTAGGCGATGGTCCCGCCACCGCCCGCGTCCACCCTGCCCAGCTCGGCCGTTTGGAAGGACACGCCTGCTTCGTCCATGACATGGCGCACGCGGGCCACGTACTCGGCGGAGGCATCGTTGCTGCCGCTCTTGCCGCGCGCGCCGGTGTACTTGTTGAAGACCAGGCCGCGGCCCAGGTAGGCGGCGTTTTTGGGCTCGAAGGTGCTGGCGTATGAGGGGTCCAGGCCGGCCGAGACGTCCGAGGACAGCATGCGGGAGTTGCGCAGGGCCCGGCGCAGGCGCAGGTTGCCGCCCTCCCCCGCCAGCTCCATTATCTCGGCCACCGTGTTCTCAAAGAAGCGGGACTGCATGCCCGTGGCGCCCACGCTGCCAATCTCCTCCTTGTCCACCAGGATGGTGAGAGAGGAGCGCGCAGGCACCGACACGGCCAGCTGGGCGGCTAGGCTAGTGTAGGCGCACGCGCGGTCGTCCTGGCCGTAGCCCAGCACCATGCTGCGGTCAAAGCCCAGCTCGCGAGCCCGTCCCGCCGGCACAATCTCCAGCTCGGCCGAGAGGAAGTCCTCCTCGGCGATGCCGTACTTGTCAGCCAGGAGCTTGAGGGCGAAGGCCTTGACCGGCTCCTTGGAGGGGTCGCAGACGCGGGGGTCCTTCTCGGCTTTCTCGTCCTTCTCGGCCTTCTCGCCCTTCTCGATAATCAGCGGGCGGCCGCCCACCAAAAGGTCGAGCGCTTCGCCCTCCACAGCCTGGCCGGCCGGCTTGGCCAGCTGGTCCTTGGCCAGGTGGATGAGCAGGTCGGTGACGCAGAAGACCGGGTCGGCCGGGTCCTCGCCGATGCTCACCAGGACTGTGGTGCCGTCCTTTTTGGCCACGACGCCGTGCAGGGCCAGCGGGATGGTGACCCACTGGTACTTCTTGATGCCGCCGTAGTATTGGGTGTCGAGAAGAGCCAGGTCAGAGGCCTCGTAGAGGGGGTTTTGCTTCACGTCCAGACGCGGCGAGTCCATATGGGCACCCAGGATGTTGAACCCCTGCTCCATAGGCTTGGCGCCCACCTGGACCAGGATGAGGGATTTGCCGTGGGTCTGGGCCCAGACCTTGTCGCCGGACTTGAGCCGCTCGCCCTGGGCCACCAGTTCGGCCAGGGGCCGGTAGCCGGCCTTCTCAGCCTGCCCGATGGCCTCGGCCGCGCATTCCCGTTCGGTCTTGCAGTTCGAGATGAAGTCGATGTAGTCGCGGGAAAGGGCCTCGAGCGCGTCCAGGTCCTCCGCCTTGTACTTTTTCCAGGCGTTCGGTCGCTCCATGGGAGCCTCCTTGCTCTGTGCGGTTTGTTGACAGCCCCTTACTTATTGCCGTTTAAAGAGCGGGATAAGCAGGGCACACACGAAGCTCGAAATGCCGATGAGGACCGCCCCGAACAGGCCCGCCGCAAAGCAGTTGGCCCCGAGTTGGACAAAGAGGGTCACGAGAAAGACCGTGAGCACCAGCAAGACGACGGAGCAGATTAGCCGGGACGGGTCCGCGACCAGGTTGGAAAGGGGATAGCCCTCCCCTAGGACCAGGATGGCGGCAAGGGCGGCGACCGAGGCTAAAAACGAGGCGAGGCCGGCCCCGATGGAACCCGCTTGCCAGAGGGGCAGGCTGAGCAGGCTGTAGAGCAGGTAGCACAAAATCAGGCCGGCTAAGGACCCCAGTGCATGGCGGCCGACGTAGGCCAGGGAGAGGACGTGACGGGCGGCGTCCGGCTGAGACTGGGCCTCGGGCTGGTGCTGGT
>CAZEAF010000042.1:6272-11204 GCA_964510125.1 uncultured Coriobacteriaceae bacterium | reverse complement strand
TGGGCGGCCACGTTGGGCTGGGGTTGGGCCGGCGGCTGGTCGGCCGCGTCAGGCTGGGCCTCCTGCGCCTGGGCCGGCGGCTGGTTAGCCGCGTCAGACGGGGCCTCCTCCTCTGCCTGGACAAGAGGGACCTGATTAAGGCTCGGGACCGACTTCGCCGGCGCGGGGGATGCGAGGGGGTTCTGAGCAAGGGAGGCTTCGTCAAGGGAGGCCTGGGTAAGGGGGGTTTCGTCAAGGGAGGCCTGGTCAAGGGGGGCAGCCTCGGGCGCCGAAGATTGGGCTGCTGCCTCGGCGCGCTCGAGCTCCGCCAGCTCCTCGAGCGAAAAAACCGGCTCATGCGCCGTATACCTGCCGTTGATTCGCGAGCGAGAGTAGATGCTCGTGCCCGTGCCGAACGGCTGCAACTCTGACACGACGCGCTCCCCCTCCCCGATAGCCCGACGCCTGTCCTATACATAGCCTTATAAAAGTGTAATGGACCAGCTAGCGGACAAAAAGCATCTTCGCGCATAACACAGACGGATTCTCAACTCAATGAATAGGAAGGCCACACATAACGAGGATGCTCCCGGCGCCTTTCGGGGAATACACTGTGACAATAATCATGCGTTCGCCAAACACCATGGTAAGGGGCCGTCTGTGGAGGTATTCGAGCTTATCCTCATTATCCTCGCCTGCGTCGTTGTCTCAGCGGTGCTCGACCAGGTCATCTCCCGCGTCTCGCTGCCCCTCATCCAGATTGCCATCGGCTTCGTGGTGGCCTTCCTGCTGCCATCGACCATGGAGGCCGAGGTCGACCCTGAGCTGTTCCTGGTCCTCTTCATAGCCCCGCTTCTCTTCAACGAGGCCCGCCACTCCAACCGGGTCGACCTATGGAACAACAAGTGGCCTATCGTGTCCCTGGCCATCGGTCTGGTGCTGGCCATCGTCGTGGTCGTGGGCTTCTTCATCCATGCCCTGGTGCCGGCGATTACGCTGGCAGGGGCCTTTGCCTGCGCCGCCGCCCTGGGCCCCACCGACGCCGCAGCCGTGGTCGCCCTGGGTAGCACGGTCAGCCTGAGCAAGCGCCAGCACACCCTTCTGTCGGGCGAGGCCCTCATCAACGACGCATCGGGCGTCGTGGCGTTCCAATTCGCCGTGGCAGCGGCTCTGACCGGCGCCTTCTCGGTGGGCGACGCGGCATTAACCTTTGTCCGCCTCTTCTTTGGCGGCATCGCCTTCGGTGTCGTGCTCGGCTTTATCTTCGGCGGCGCCATCGGCTTCGTGCGCTCGCGGGGCCTCGAGTCCACGACCGTCCACGTCCTCTACGAGGTGCTGACACCCTTCCTGGTCTTCCTCTTTGCCGAGGCCATCAACGTGAGCGGCATCCTGGCCGTCGTAGCCTGCGGTCTGGTCATGAGCGCCCGGGGGCCCCGCCTGGCCTCAACAGCCGCCGCCCGCAACCGCCTGGTCTCCCGCAGTATCTGGGATGTCATCGTCTTCCTCATTAACGGCGTCCTCTTCGTTATGCTGGGCATGCAGTTGCCCCGTGCCATGAGCCCCACCCTCACCCACGGCGGCCTCACGCCCTGGATGCTGATTGGCATTGTCCTAGCCATCTCGGCCGTCCTCATCCTCACGCGCTTTGTCTGGACCTTCGTCATGGAGCTCGTCCACCTCGACCCTGCCACCGGCGAGCGCGGCTGGGTCCAGAAGCTGGCCTCGGCCAAGAAGGCCCTCATTATGACCGTGGCCGGGCCCAAGGGCGCCGTGACCCTGTCCATCATCTTCTCCCTGCCCTACATGTACGCCAACGGCTACCCCCTGGAGAGCCGCGACCTCATCATCTTCCTCACGGCCGGCATCATCCTGACCACCCTGCTGGTGGCCGACTTCGCCCTCCCCCGTCTGGCCGCCGAGCCCGGAGCCAAGAAGAAGGCGTCCACGGACATGACCGTGAGCCAGGCGCGCGAGACGGTCCTGCGGGGGGTCATCCGTGAGCTCGAGGCCAAGATTGCCGAGAACACCCGGCCCGATTACGAGCCGGCCACCCGCCTGGTCATCTCCCAGTATCAGCGCCGCATCGGCGACAAGCGCGACACCCCCGTCTCGGACGAGGAGGTCGAGAGGCTCCAGCGCGAGATCTTGGCCCGCCAGCAGGCCCGCCTGTCCGAGGTCGTGGAGGAGGGTATCTGCTCCGTGCCCGTGGCCACCCGCTACGCTCTGGCGCTCAGCAGGATGCGCCGCATCTCGGGCGAGAGCGTGAGCGTGGGCACGAGGGCCGGCAACGCCGTGCGCGGCATCCGCCTCTCCCCCTCGCTCATAAAGAACACCATCCAGCACCTGCTCAACGACGAGATGGAGGCCTTGGGCGTGGGGGTCCACGAGCGTGAGGGCGGAGGCGATGGCGCCGGCAGGAACGCAGCCCACGAGGTGGGGCGGCCTTCCCGCGAGGAGACGGAGAACGTGGCCAAGGCCGGCAACTCCAAGGACGAGGCCGAGCGGGAGGAGATGCGCCAGCTGGCCATCCTCATGGAGGAGGTCGCCGTGGCCTTCCTCAAGGAAAAGGTGAGCGACGTCGACCCTGTCGTTTCCGCCGCCGCCGTGGCCGAGCTCAAGGACCGCTACGCTGTGCTCGAGGCCCTGCGCACCAACGGGGAGAATGTCGGGGAAGAGGAAGGGCTGGAGGAGGAAGCCGCAGGCAAGGAGCCTGTATACGAGGAGGACGAAGGCGAGGAGAGCCCCCGGGCCACGAGGATGCGGGCCATGCGCGCCAGCGTCAGCAAGACGGCCATGCGCGGCATGTCCAAGATTATCGACCCCGGAGCTACCGCCCCCATCGACCTGGGCAAGATTGAGGTGGAGCAGGCTCGCCTGCACATGGCCGAAGTCGAGTCCCGGGCACTGATCATGGAGCTCGACCAAATCCGCCAGCTCCACGACGAGGAGAAGATTGACGCCCGCACCGCCCGCCGCCTGCGCGAGGATGTCTACCTGCTTCAGATGAGCCTGAGCGAGCGGTAGAATCCGGCTGCACCTGCATACCCCGAGCCCTGAAAGGACCCCATGAAAGCCCTGCCCGTCATCCTTGGCATCCTCGTCGTTGTCATGGTCCTCTTTGTGGTGGCCCTGGTCCTCCTTCGCCGCCGCATGGCCCAGGAGGGCGTCTATCTCTTCCCCCGCACCAAGTTCGGCTGGGCCCTGGTCTTCAACTTCCAGGGGGACGACGGCGAGCCCGTCCGCGTGCTCAACGTGGGCGGCATGTATCAGAGCGCCACCTTTCTGGACGACCGCTACGCCGACCTTATCTTTTCATACGACAAGCTCTACGACTTGGCTTTTGAGGCAAATCCCCAGCTCAGCAACCTTGCCATGATTGGCGGGGGTGGCTATGCCTACCCCAAGCACCTGATTGCCCACCACCCCCTGGCCCGCATCGACGTCGTGGAGGTCGACCCCAAGATTACCTCCATCGCCCAGCGCTATTTCTTCGTCGACAGGCTGGAGGAGGAGTTCGACACCCGCGAGAACGGACGCCTAGGCCTGATTTGCGCCGATGGCCGCGCCTGGCTGGAGGGTGGCACGGGCGCGGATGAGAGCGAGGGCGGCAGCGGCAAGAGTGCCCCCTACGGGGCCATCCTGAACGACACCTTCTGCGGCAAGACCCCCGCCTGGCAGCTGGCCACGGCTGAGGCAGCCGCCGCCATCCACGCCAACCTGACCCCGGACGGCGTCTACATGTCCAACGTCGTGGACGCGGTCGAGGGCGACGGTGCTCGCTTCCTGAGGGCCGTCGTGCGCACCCTGTCGGCAGAGTTCAAGCATGTGTGGGTGGTCCCCTGCGGTCGCGACGAGCTGGCCGACCGAGACAACAACATCGTCGTGGCCACCGACGCCGACCTGGTCTTTTCCGGCGCCCGTGAGGTTGAGACCAGCGAGGCCGACCCGCTTCTGACCGACGCCAACGCCAAGGGCCTCATCCGCGAGCTCACCAAGTAGCTGCGTCGGAGGGCTTTCCGGGCTGCTGGCGGGCGGCGGGGGCGGCCTTCTCGCTCGTGCAGGGCGTAGCGCGGTCTGGCGCGCCCGACCCATCCCCCATCTCGGAATTCTCCGCCCGGTAGCGGAAGGTGGACAGCGGCATCCCGCACTCCTTCGCGGCCATCGCCCCGGTAATCTCCCCGGCCCTCCAGCGCCGACAGGTGCTCGGGAAGTTGTCCGGCAGGGGGCGGGGCGGCCTTCCGAATCTCACGCCCCTCGCCTTTGCCGCTGCTATGCCCTCCGCCTGCCGCTGGCGGATGCTCGCCCGCTCGTTCTCCGCCACAAAGGAGAGCACCTGGAGCACTATGTCCGCCAGGAAGGTCCCCATGAGGTCCTTACCCCGGCGGGTGTCCAGCAGCGGCATGTCCAGCACCACGACGTCCGCGCCCCGGTCCTTCGTGATGACCCTCCACTGCTCCTGTATCTCCAGGTAGTTCCTGCCGAGGCGGTCGATACTCTTTATGTAGAGCAGGTCGTCTCGCCTGAGCTTTCGCAGCAGGCGCTTGTAGGCAGGCCGGTCAAAGTCCTTGCCGCTCTGCTTGTCCACATAGATGAACTGCGACCGCACACCCACCTCGTGCAGGGCTATCAGCTGCCTGTCCTCGTTCTGTTCCCGTGTGCTTACGCGGACGTACCCGTAAGTAGCTGGCATATCCTTTCCTCCCATTTCTCTAAGCCATAGGCGACAGACTCATTTCGCCGCATGGCTTAGCTGGGTGGAAGTGCCTTAGATAGATAAAGGGTGGTTGTGCGCGCTACCAGGCGGACCACCCACGAAGTCGGAAAAGTGTCAGCTACTGGCACGCGCCTCAGCTGTCGAGGTCTCCGCCGTCACGGCTGGTCCGCTCGCCATAGCCGCGGCTGTCGCCGCGGTCCCGGTCGCCCCGGTAACCGCCGCGGTTTTCGCGGTTGCCG
>CAZEAF010000042.1:4085-6172 GCA_964510125.1 uncultured Coriobacteriaceae bacterium | reverse complement strand
CGGCTGCTATGGCCGCCGCGGTCGCCGCGGCCGGGCCGCTCGCCGCCGTACTCCTTGCGCTCACGGCGGTCCTCGTGCTCGCGACGGTCATCACGGTCGCGGCGTGGGCCGCGACGCTCGTCGCCGTCCTCGCGGTTATAGCGCCCGCCTCCGCGGGGGCCATCGTCGTCACGACGCATCTTGCGGGGCTTTCCGCTGTAACGGAAGTCGGAGCCCGCATGGACGCGCCCGGGCCTGAGGTCGCGGGCGTCGTTGCCGTAGTAGACGGATTCGGAGTGCATGGGCGTCTCACGAATCCGCAGGTAGTTGTCGTGTTCCACACGACGCTGCCGCTCCTGCCCGCCGGCAGCGCCCTCGGCTGGGGTGGCAGTCGCAGCAACCTCGGCACCCTCGGCAGCAGCCGCCGTCGCCTCGTCAATCTCTGCTGCAGCCACAGCTTCCGCGGCCACCTCGGCCTCCTTGGCCCTGGCCTGGGCGTTGAGCGTCCCATTGGGGAAGCGGCGGAAGGCCCCGTTGCGGCCGCCCTTCTTGTAAAGGATGTGACCGCGCGCGCCCTTGCCGCCCAGGAACTCCTCCACCTTGAAGAGGTCGAGGGTGTCGCCTGCGCCTGTGTCGGCCTCAAGCCTGTGGGAATACTGGTCGCTCAGCTTCTCGGACACCATGACGCGGCGGGGGTAGCCGTTGGCGTCAAAGTCCAGGCGGGCCTGGATGCGGGGGTACACTGCAGGGTCGCTGGTCGTCTCGATGTAGAGCTGCAGGGGGGCCTCATCGCGGTCGTAGCGGTCCTGGTCGTTGACCTCAACATGCGAGAACATCCAGCCTGTGGCCTCAAAGCCAACAACGACGTCCTCGACGCGGCCAAACTCGTGGTGTGACCGGTCCTGGGCCTTGTCCAGCAGCTTGTTCACGAGCACCACGGCGCGGGCGAGACGGTCGAGGGCCTGGGCCGAAGGTTCTGCGTCCTCATCGACAGGCCAGGCGAACTCGGGCGTCGTGGGCACGGGCGAGCGGGACTCCTCCTCGGCCTCCTCCACCTCGTTGTCCTCGTCATAGGCGCTGTTCTCGTCGTAGTAGGCGAAGGCGCCGGCGCTCATCTCCTCCAGGTCCAGCTCGTCGGGCTCGATTAAGGCGGCGTCCCCGTCCTGGTCGTCCTCGCCGATGGCAGCCAACTCGTCGGTGTCATTCTCGCCGGCCTCCTTAGCTTCGGCAGCCAGCTCATCAGCGTCGGTGTCAACCAGCTCAGCCTTGGGCTCCTCGGCCGGCTGATTCGGCACGAGGATCTCGGGCTCGGCCAGGTCGCCCTCGGCCGTGCGGAAGACGTAATTGCGCCGCTCCGACCCGCTCGCCCGCACCGTGACCAGCGGGACCAGGCCTCCCAGACCCAGGGGGAACGTCCGCTCACCCTCTTCGAGAGCAAGCGCGCGCCGCGTTTCGCAGAGCTCGACCGTCTCGTCTCCGTATTTGCTCGTATCGCCAATCAGGTGCATCCCGACTCCATACCTCGTTGCCGAATGGCCCTCGCACGCCCGCCGTTGCCGCCGCACGCACATATGGATGACATCATACGCCTGCCCGCCCGCCGCTTCACAGGGGTATCATTAGATGCGCAAGGACAACGGCGAAAGGGGTTCCCCATGTCTAAGGATTCAAAGTCCGGCAAGGCCAAGGGTATTTCCAAGCAAGAGAAAAAGCTGCTCAAGCGCATCGCCAAACTCGAGGACCGCGTGGAGCTGCTGGAGTACGACCTCGAGAGCGAGATTATCGTCCATGACGAGGACATCGACGCCCTGGTGGAGGCCATGGGCCGCGTCCTGGCACTGTCTGCCGTGGGCACCACGCCGGTCGGCAAGCAGGCCCTCTACGACCGCTTTGGGCCCGACGCCCCCGAGCGCGACCTCACGGCCGAGCTTGAGGAGGTCATCGAGCAGTACTACGACCCCGAGGACACGACCGACCCCGAGGAGCTCGAGGCCCGCATCGACCTCATCGAGCACGAGCAGCGCGTGAGCGACCTGGAGTTCGCCCTGCTGGACGCCACCGTCGACGCCGTCGAGCTGGCCGAGCGCGAGGACGGGCAGGATGACGAC
>CAZEAF010000042.1:0-3985 GCA_964510125.1 uncultured Coriobacteriaceae bacterium | reverse complement strand
CAAGGCAAGCGTCGCGAAAAACGTTAAGGACTAGCCTCGGCGCTAGGTCCTTTTCGCTCCCGGCCGTGGTCCCCTCTCGATGAAAAAGCTTGACGACAAACAGCTGGCCCGCATCGGAGCTGCCTTCATAGTGCTGGTCGCGGTTGTCTGGATTGTCTGGCTTCTGGCGACTGGCAAGGCGGGGCAGCTCGTGTCCTCCCTGACCCACGCCCGTCCGCAGTGGGTCCTGGCGGGCATGGGCTGCTTCGCTGCCTATTTCGCCCTCGACGCCTTGTGCTTCCGCGTGAGCGCCACCCTGACCGGCGTGCGCCTGGGTGCGGCCGACCTGGTCAGCGTCGCGGCCAGCGGCATCGTCTTTGGCTACCTCACGCCGGGCAACATGGCCGCCGCCCCCGCCCAGATTGTCCGTCTGTCCAAGGCGGGGCTCTCCGTGGGCGACGCCTCGGCCGTCCAGCTCACTCGCTTCTTCATCTACCAGACGGCCGTCACGCTCTTTGGCGCCGGCATGCTGGTAGCCAAGTTCCCCTACTTCCAGGGGCTCTATGGCAACGTCATCCTCATCGCCGCCCTGGCCTTCCTGGGCCACCTGGGCATCATGCTCATGCTGGTCGGCCTGGTCTTTTTCCCAAACCTCATCAGGCGGGTGGGCGCGTGGGGCATCGGCCTGCTCTCAAGGCGCCTCCATCTAATTAAGGACCCGCAGGCAACCCTGGCCTCGCTCAATGAGCAGGTGGACGAGTACGCCGGCTCGGTGCACGCAGCCATCCACCACGTGGGCATCATCGTCGTGGCCATCCTGGTAACCGTGTCCCAGCTGGCGGCCATCTACACCATCCCCCACTTTGTCCTTTTGGCCCTGGGCGCCACCGACCTTGACCTCTTTACCGACGTAGCGGCAGCGGCCTTTGTGCAGCTCATTCTCACCATCGTGCCCCTGCCGGGCGGGACGGGCGGGGCGGAGGGCGGCTTCATGCTCTTTTTCTCGCCCCAGCTCGGCGATACCGTGGGCACGGGCGTCGTCCTCTGGCGCCTCATCTCCTTCTACCTGCCCATCCTGGTCAGCTTCCCCTTGCTGGCCTGCAAGTCCCGCGTCACACCCAGGGAGCGGCTGGAACGCTTCGGCGAGGTCCCCACCGAGTCGCGGTCCATCATCGCAGGCGAGGCCACCATCGCGCACGGGGTCATCCAGGAGCGGCGTGACAAGGCCAAGGAGCAGGCCCACCAGGCCCAGGAAATAGCGCGCCGTGCCCGTCAGAAGGCCGGTACCGGGCGAAAGCACCACGCCCGGCACATCCGGCGCCGCAAATAGCCCGCGGCACGCCCCGGTTCGTCTATCCTTGTCCGCGTCCCCAGACCAGCCGGCCCCGCCGGCAGAAAGAGAGAAGCCATGCAGGCATCCCAAACCGCCCAGGATATCCGCCGGCAAATCGCCGAGGCCGTGGCGGCCGCCCGCGAGACCGCCCCGCTCGTCGGCTCCATCACGAACGTCATCACCATCGACTACGTGGCAAACGCCCAGCTGGCGGTAGGTGGTTCGGCAGCCATGGTCTATATGGCCGAGGAGGGCGAGGCTATGGCCGGCCTGTGCGCCAAGGGCGGCGCCGTCTACATCAACATGGGGTCCCTGCTGCCCGTCCACGAGGCCGGCGTCCCCGCCACCGCCGCGGCCTGCGCCGCAAACGGAACCCCCTGGGTCCTGGACCCGGTGGGCATCGGTATCGGAACCCTGCGGTCCCGCCTCCTGACGGCCGTCCGCCCCTCCAAGCCCGCCGTCATCCGCTGCAACGCCTCCGAGGCCATCGCTCTGGCCCAGCTCTGGGGGCTCGACTTTGAGCGGGCCGGCACGGGCGAGGGCGGGGTGCGCGGGGTCGACGCCACTGACGAGGTCGCCTCCGCCCGGGGCGCCGCCGTGGCCCTGGCGCGCGAGACGGGCGGCGCCGTGGCTGTCTCCGGCAAGGCCGACCTGGTGACCGACGGGCGCCTGGTGGCCACCTGCCAGGGCGGGTCTTCCCTGCTCACGGCTATCACCGGCTCAGGCTGCTCGCTGGGCGGGGTCGCCGCCGTTTACGCCGCCGTGAGCTCGCCTTTTGTGGCGGCGCTCACTGCCACCCAGATTTACAACCTGGCCGCCGACCGTGCCGCCACCCAGGCCGACGCCCCGGCGAGTTTCAAGGTCACCTTTGTTGACGAGCTCTTCCGCGCCCAGGGTGCCGACGTGGCCGCCCAGCCCTTCGAGCTCCAGGAGGCCTAACCATGAACACGCTGGTAGCCGTGGCAATCGCCCCCTTTGGCATAGGCGAGGAGCTCGCGCCCGAGGTGGCCGAGGTCGTCCGCATCATCCGCGAGAGCGGCCTGCCCAACCGCACCTACTCCATGTTCACCGAGATTGAGGGCGACTGGGACGAGGTCATGCAGGTCGTGCGCGATGCCACCTTCGTTCTGGCTGAGAAGGGTATCCGCACCGAGGTTATCCTCAAGGCTGACATTCGCCCCGGTCAGACCGGTATGATGGACAAAAAGGTCGAGCGCGTAGAGCAGATTTTGGGAACGGATGCCCCCGACGCCAGCAGCGCGGACAGTGCGAGCGGGCCTACGGACGGAACCGTTGCTACGGGGGCAGACGGTGACGCGAAGTAAGCCTCCCGCGGCCGCAGACGTGCCCGGCATCGCCCCCGGCACCATCGCCCTCTACGCCATCATCGTGCTGGCCTGCGCTCTGGGCAATCTCTCCCAGACGGCCGTCAACGCCATGCTGGCCGGCATCGGGGACGACCTGGGCGTAGGACTGGGGCTCACCCAGTGGCTCACGACCGGCTACATGCTGGCGCTGGGCGTCATTGTCCCGGTGGCTACCTACCTCTCCCAGAGGCTCTCCATCAGAAGCCACATCCTGGCGGGACTGGCCTTGTCGCTGGTTGGCTCGGTGCTGGACATCTGGGGCGGTTCTTTCGCAATCGTCTTCGCCGGGCGCCTCTTCCAGGCAGCTTCCTGCGGCATTCTCCTGCCCCTCATGCAGACCATAGCCATGACCAGGTTCCCCGCGGGACAGCGGGCCACGGCCATGGGGGTGGGCGGCATCGCCATGGGCTTTGCCCCCAACGTGGGGCCCACGGTGGGCGGGGCCATGGCCTACGCTTGGGGCTGGCGGAGCTTTTTCTGGCTCTCGCTGGGCATCTCGCTTGTCCTGACCCTGGCTGCTTTTGCCCTGGTCAAGAGGTCTGGACCCGCCAATCCGGCCGCCCGGTTCGAGGGGCCGTCCTTCGTCTTTTCCGCCCTGGGCTTCGGCGGGGTCCTGCTGGGGCTCTCGCAGGCCAGCTCGTATGCCCTGACCAGCCCCTATGTCTGGGCGCCGGTGGCCGTGGGCCTGGTCTTCCTCGCTTTGTTCTTCCGGCGTCAGGCGCGCAGCTCCAGCCCCCTCATCGACCTGGCTGTCTTTCGCTCGCGGCGCTACGTTGACGGCGTCGTAGCCCTGACCCTGCTCTTTGCCTCCTTCATGGGGGCCGTGCTGGTCATCCCCCTCTACGTCGAGCAGCTGCGGGGCGGCACCTCCCTGGACGCGGGCCTGGTCATCCTGCCCACGGTCGCGGCGGCCCTGGTCATGAACCCGCTGGCCGGCGCGCTGGCCGACCGGCTGGGCACCCGGCCCGTGGTCCTGACCGCGTCGGGCCTCATGCTGGCCGGCGCCATCGGCCTGGTCTTTGTGGGGCCCGCGACATCACTGGTCGTGGTGTCCGCCCTGCAGACCGTGCGGGCCTTTGGCGTGTCCTCGCTCATCGGCCCTCTGCAGGCTTGGACGCTCGATAAGCTGGACCGGCGCCTCATGGCTCACGGCAGCTCCTTCTCCACCCTGGCCCGGCAGGTGGGGGCCTCCTTCGGCACTGCCCTCATGGTCCTGGCCATGACCCTTTCCGCAGGTGCCGCCGTCTCTTTGGGCCTCCCTGCCCTCCCCTACGAGCTGGCCTTTGCCGTTTCCGCCCTTGGCGCC
>CAZEAF010000041.1:0-13488 GCA_964510125.1 uncultured Coriobacteriaceae bacterium | reverse complement strand
ACCCACGCCCGCGCGGGCGTCTTCCACACGGCCCACGGGGACATCCCCACGCCCATCTTCATGCCGGTGGGCACCAAAGCCACGGTCAAGGGGTTGCTGCCCGCCACGCTGGAGGACCTGGGCGCCAAAATCGTCCTAGCCAACACCTACCACCTGTCCCAGCGGCCCGGCCCCGACCTCATTGCCGAGATGGGCGGCCTGCACAAGTTCATGAACTGGCACAGACCCATCCTCACCGACTCGGGCGGCTTCCAGGTCTTCTCCCATGGCGACCTGGTCAGGCTCTCCGACGACGGGGTCCGCTTCCGTGTGGACGACTACGACGGCTCCCACCTCTTTTGGACGCCTGAGGCCAACATGGACATCCAGCAAAAGCTGGGTGCCGACATCGTGATGCAGCTGGACCAATGCCCGCCCTACCCGGCCGAGCGGTCCTTCGTCGAGCGGGCCGTGGAGTTGTCTGGCTCCTGGGCCGAGCGCTGCTGGCGGGCCCACACCAAGCCCGACCAGGCGCTCTTCGGCATCGTCCAGGGCGGCATGCACATGGACCTGCGCCTGCGGAGCCTGGCCCACCTTGAGGAGTGCGGCGACTTCCCGGGCTACGGCATCGGCGGCTACTCGGTGGGCGAGGACCAGCAGACCATGTTTGAGACCCTGGCGCCTCTGGTGAGCGAGCACATGCCCCACGACAAGCCCCGCTACCTCATGGGCGTGGGCAGCCCCACAGCGCTGGTACGGGGTGTGGCCTGCGGCATCGATATGTTCGACTGCGTCCTGCCCACCCGCACAGGCCGCATGGGCACGGCCTTTTCCATGCACGGCCGCATGAACCTGCGCAACGCCAGGTATGCCCGCGATGCCGGCCCAATCGAGGAGGCTTGCACCTGTCCCGTCTGCACGGGCGGCTTCTCTCGCTCCTACATCCGCCATCTGGTGACGTCCAAAGAGATGCTCGGCGGCATCCTGCTCTCCATGCACAACATCTACTTCCTGCTCGACCTCATGCGCAGGGCTCGCGCCGCCATAATCGCAGGAACCTACGCATCGTTTTTGAGCACGTGGATGAATTCAGAGGCGGCCTGCGACTTCTAAGCCCTATATGCGTATAATCTGGGGGTTCAATGACCTCATTTCCGCCTGTCGAGACAGGCCCGGCAGGCGGTGAGTTTATGAAAGGTTGCCATGTCTGACGAAGAAGCCAAAAAGAAGAAGACGGGCTCGGGCCCGCAGGAACCGGGTGAGCCCGACCGCTCCAAGGACCCCAAGCGCCGTGAGCACAACAACGCCCTGAGCGACTGGCGGTCCCGGGGGTCCCGGGGCGGCTCGACGCGCCGTCGCAGGTCGTCGCGGCGCCGTGGGGGCCGCCGGCGCGTGACTGCCGAGGTGCGCCGCTATGCCGGCACCCTCGTCGCCCTGGCGGTCGTGCTGGTGCTGTGCGTCATCGGCTTCACGCCCCTCTCGGAGAAGATCACCATGGGCCTGGACATCCAGGGCGGCGTGTCCGTCGTCATGACGGCAACCTCCACCGACGGCTCGCCCGTCACCAGCGAGGACATGGACAAGGCGGTCACGGTCGTCCAGAACCGCGTCAACTCCTTGGGCGCCTCCGAGGCCACGGTCCAAAAGCAGGGTTCCGACTCCCTGCTGGTCCAGATTCCCGGCGCCACCAACACCGAGGAGGCCATCCAGGCCATCGGCACCACGGGCCACCTTGAGTTCGTCGACCTGTCCACCGTGGCCGACCAGGACGCCCTGCTCAAGATTAACTCCGGCCAGGAAAACGTGCCGCTGGCCCAGGGCACCTACGAAGCCTTCATGACGGGCGACGACCTGCGCAACGTCACGGTCAACCTCCAGACCACGGGCGGTTACTACGAGGTCGACCTGGCCCTCAACAGCTCCGGCACCCAGAAGTTCGCCGAGGTCTCCACGGCCCTGGCCCCTACCCACGACCGCATCGCCATCGTGCTCGACGGCGTCGTGGAGTCCGCGCCCGCCGTGCAATCGGCCATTACCACCGGCAACGTGGCCATCACCGGCGACTACACGCTGGAGGAAGCCACGGCCCTCAAGACCGTCCTCGACTCTGGCTCCCTGCCGGTGAACCTCGAGTACTCCGAGTCCCGCGTGGTCGGCCCCACCTTGGGCACCGAGTCGCTGAGCCAGGGCCTGTTCGCCGTGCTGGTGGGCTTTGCGGCCATCGCTGCCTACCTCATCTTCTTCTACTACGGCCTGGGCGCCGTAATCTCGCTGGGCCTGGTGGTCTTCGGCGTCATCTACCTGGGCGTCCTGGCCCTGCTCTCGCACTTCGGCCTCTTTGCCCTGTCCCTGCCCGGCATCGCCGGCGTCGTCCTCACCATCGGCACGGCCACGGACTCCTCGGTCCTGGTCCTGGAGCGCTTCCGCGAGGAACTCCGCATGGGCCATCCCGTCCGCTCGGCCGCGGTGACCGGCTCCAAGCACGGCATCAACACGGCCGTCGACGCGGGCATCGTCACCCTCATCTCGGCCCTGGGCCTCTTCTTCCTGTCCATCGGCCAGGTCAAGGGCTTCGGCCTCACGCTGGCCCTGGGCGTCATCTGCTCCTTCGTCACCCTGCTCTGCTACACCACGCCTGCCCTGCGCTGGCTGGGCCGCAACCAGATTGAGGCGCATCCGGTCTTCTGGGGCGTCAAAAACGACATCGAGGAAGGCCGTGCCGCCAACCCGCACGTCGTCGCCGCGAAGGGGGGTGAGCGCGATGCGTAGCCACTTCAACCATGAGATTCAGTTCGTTCGCGCGCGCCGCGTCCTGTTTACCATCTCCATCGTGCTCGTCGTGGCCGCCCTGGTCGGCCTGGTCGTGCGCGGTGGCGTCAACCTGAGTGTCGAGTTCATCGGCGGCACCCAGATTGCCTTCAACAACACCGGCTCCATCACGACCGACGAGCTGCGCGGGGCCTTTGCCGACCAAGACGTGAGCGACGCCACTATCCAGACCTCGACCTCCAACGGCGAGGCGGGCTTTTTGGTGGGCACCGCCGAGACCGACCCCACGGTGGCCAGCGGCGTCGCGGCCCGCGTGGCCTCCAGCCTCGGCCTGGCCGACGACTCCTACACGGTCACGACCATCGGCCCCAACTGGGGCGCCGACGTCACCCGGAGCTCCGTCATCGCCTTTGTGGTGGTCATCGTTCTCATCATCGCCTTCGTGTCCTGGCGCTATGAGTGGAAGATGTCCCTCATGGCCGTGGTGTCCCTGCTCCACGTCATGATCATCATCATCGGCGTCTACGCCTGGACCCAGTTCGAGGTCTCGCCCAACGTCGTGGCGGCCCTGCTCACCATCATGGGCTTTGTCCTGTATGACACGGTCGTCGTCTTCAACCGCGTCAACGAGAACATCCGCGCTTACCGCGACGAGACCCACCGCACGGCCCTGCAGATCACCAACCTGGCTGAGAACCAGGTCATCGTCCGCTCCATCAACACGACCCTGACCTCGCTCATGCCGGTGCTGGCCATGCTGATTTTTGGCGGCACCACCCTCAAGAACTTCGCCTTCGCCATGTTCATCGGCCTGGCGTTCGGCGCCTACAGCTCCATAGCCCTGGCCGCCCCCCTCTACGCCCTGTGGAAGACCCGCGAGCCCGAGTGGAAGAAGGCCGAGGAGCTCTACGGCGAGAAGGCCCAGGCACGGGCAAAGGCCGCAGCCGCGACCGCCAGCCTGACTGCGTCGGCCCAGGAGGTATCAGAAAGCCAGACCGCAGGCGAGGACGGGCAGGGCGCCCAGGGGAAGGAGGCCCAGGCCCAAGCGGCCAAGGATGCGGTGCGCGCCGCCAAGTCCACCCCCAAGAAGAAGTATTCGGGAAAGGTCCGATAGATGACAGCGCTGGCCAGGAGCCGGAGCTGGGAGGTGCGGGCGTACGACAGCGCCGCCGCCGAGAGCATCCGGCGGGAACTCGGGATCAACCCGCTTGTCGCACGGATAATGGCGGGAAGGGGAATCGTCGGCGTCGACGCGGCGCGGCGGTTCCTCTCGCCTTCTCTTGACAGGGACTGGCTCGACCCTGCCATAATCCCTGGCATGGGCGCGCTGGTTGACCGGCTTGAGCTGGCTCTTGACCGGGGGGAGCGCATTGCTGTCTTCGGCGATTTCGACGTGGACGGCATCTCGGCCACCTGCCTTCTGACCCAGGGGCTGCGGGCGCTGGGCGGGGAGGTCGTGCCCTTCATCCCACGGCGCTTCGACGAGGGCTACGGTCTGTCCAAGGCCGCCCTCTCCCGCCTCATCGAGATGGCCCACCCCTCGCTCATCGTGACGGTTGACACGGGTATCGCCGGGAAGGCCGAGGTGGCGGACCTGCTCGAGAGGGGCATCGACGCCGTCATCACCGACCACCATGAGCCGGCCGACCTGGTTCCCGAGGGCGTGCCGGTCTGCGACCCCAAGATTGACCCGGACTGCCCCTCGCGCGAGCTGGCAGGGGCGGGCGTGGCCCTCAAGGTGGTCTGCGAGCTGGGCGGGCGCCGCCATGAGCCCGACCTTTGGCGCCAGTACACCGACCTGGCCACCCTGGGCACCGTGAGCGACCTCATGGTCCTGACCGGCGAGAACCGGTCCCTGGTGGCCGAGGGCATCACTCGCCTGCAGCATTCCAGCCGGCCCGGCATCGTGGCCCTAGCCGCCGCCGCCGACCGCGACCTGGCCGACATGACGGCGGACAAGCTGGCCTACTCGCTCATCCCCCGGCTCAACTCCGCCGGCCGCATGGCCGACCCCGCCATAGCCCTCGACCTGCTCATGGCCTCTGACCCCGTGCGGGCCCAGGAGATAGCCACCCAGCTGGAGAACATCAACCAGGAGCGCCGTACCATCGAGGCCGAGCTCACCGAGGGGGCCGTCTCCATCGTTGAGGCCACCTACTGCGGCGGGCGCTGCATCGTCGTGGGCGGGGAGGGCTGGCACGAGGGCGTCAAGGGCATCGTGGCCAGCCGCCTGGTCGGCCTCTACCATGTGCCGGCCCTCCTCTTCACCATCTCCGACGGCGTGGCGCGCGGCTCGGGCCGGTCGGTGGGCTCGGTCAACCTCTTTGAGGCCGTGGAGCGCTGCTCCGACCTGCTCATCCGCTTCGGCGGGCATGCGGGGGCCGTGGGCGTCACCCTGGAGTCCGCCAACCTGGACGCCTTCCGCGACCGGCTGGAGGAGGTCCTGCAGGAGCTGCCGAGCGAGGCCTTTGACTCCCGGCGCGAGGTTGCTGCCCAGGTGGACCTGTCCGAGATGACCCTGGAGACCATCGAGGACCTCGAGTCCATGCAGCCCTTCGGCCAGGGCAACGAGGTGCCCACCCTGGCCGTGTGCGGCGTCACCATGAACGACCGGCACCGCCGCGGGGCTGACGGCAAGCACCTGTCCTTCACGGTGACCGACGGCGTGACCAGCGTGCCCGCCATCATGTTCAACTGTCCGGATGTCGAGGGCCTGTCCTCCTACGACGGGGCGGCTGACATCGTCTTTGAGCCCCGGGCCGAGACCTGGCGGGGCCGCACCTCCGTCAAGCTGCACGTGCGCGACATTCTCTTGCGCACCGACGAGGAGCCCGGCTCGGTGAGCCCCTCGGTCGCCCGCCTGGTGGACGACCTCTTCGCTCGGGCGGACGAGTTTGTGGGGACGCCCGAGCTCCAGGACATCGCCCACGCGACCTCCTTCCACACCAAGGTGGCCGGCGTCACCTTCGAGGGCCGCCAGGAGGCCCTGCGCACCCTCACGGCGGGCATGTTCCTCGAGCTCAGGCGTGAGCCCGAAAACGAGCATGACCCCAACGCCGTAGCCGTGTGCCAGGGCGAGGGCGCCCACGTCCAGGTGGGCTACCTGCGCCGGCCGGTGGCTGCTGCCCTGGCGCCCGAGCTCGACCGGGGCGTCCGCTACCGGGCGACCCTCACGGCCGTCACCGGCGACGAGACCAAGGGAGAGAGCCTGGGGGCCAACCTGCTGGTGGAGCGCTTTGACGAGGGCGAAGGGGGAGCCGAGCCCGCCGACGTGGCCCGGCAGCGCGCGGCCGAGCGGGCCCGCCTGTCTGCCATGGGCGACGACCGGCTCACCGACGAGCTCCGCCTGCGCCTCATCGGCGACCATGCCCTGCTGCCTGCCCAAAAGGCCTCGCTGGACAGGCTCGGCCGGGGCGCCTCCACCCTCACAGTCATGGCCACGGGCCGCGGCAAGTCCCTCATCTTCCACGTGCACGCCGCCAGGACGGCCCTGCTGGAGCACCGCTGCTCGATTTTCGTCTACCCCCTGCGGGCTCTGGTGTCCGACCAGGCTTTCCACCTGTCGCAGGTCTTCGACAGGCTGGGTATGACCACGCGCGTGCTCACGGGCGAGACGCCCCTGGACGAGCGCAACGCCTGCTTTGCCGGTGTCGCCGCGGGCACCGTGGACATCGTCCTCACGACGCCTGAGTTCCTCGCACTGCATGCCGACCGCCTCGCCCAGGGCAACCACGTGGGCTTTGTCGTCATTGACGAGGCCCACCACGCCGGCATGGCCAAGGGCGGTGCCCGGCCTGCCTACCTGGAGATGCCCCGGGTCCTGGGCCTTCTGGGCAACCCCACGGTCCTAGCCGTTACCGCCACCGCCAGTGCGCCCGTGGCAGCCGAGATTCGCCGCCTGCTCTCCATCCCAGAGGAGGGTATGGTCCTGGACCCCTCGGTCCGCGACAACCTGGCCGTCATCGACGAGCGCGGGGTGCGGGGCCGCGACGAGCGCCTCGTGTCCCTTCTGGTGCGCGGGCAGAAGACCCTGGTCTACGTAAACTCCCGCGAACAGACGGTCTCGCTGGCCCGCATGCTCCGTCACCGGGCCTGGGAGCTGGGCCATCGGGTGGCCTTCTACAACGGCGGCCTCTCCCGCACCGACCGTGCCCGGGTGGAGGAGGCCTTCAGGTCGGGCGAGCTGCTCCTCGTCATCGCCACGTCGGCTTTCGGCGAGGGGGTCAACCTGCCCGACGTCCGCCACGTCGTCCTCTACCACCTGCCCTTTGACGAGGTGGAGTTCAACCAGATGAGCGGCCGCGCCGGCCGGGACGGGGCGCCTGCCTGGATACACCTGTCCTACGGGGCGCCCGACGCCCGCATCAACGAGCGAATCCTCTCCCGAGAGGCTCCCACCCGCAACGACCTTGCCACCCTCTACCGGGCCCTGGTCACCCTGGGGCGGGAGGCGGCCGCACGGGGCGAGGACTCCTTTGCCATCACCAACGCCGACATCGCCGCGGCCTGCATAGCCCGCGACTCCCGCTGTGGGATTGACGACCACGCCGCGTCCTGCGGCATCTCAATCTTCCGGGAGCTGGGTTTTGTGCAGACGAGCGGTTATGGTATCGGAAGGCGCATCACCATGGTCCGACATCCCGAGCATATGGACCTGTCCGGGTCCATCCGCTACGTCGAGGGCCTGCACGCGCAAGAGGCGTTTGCCGACTACCGGGAATGGGCTTTGCATGCGACCGCCCAGGACATCTTGGCCAGGATTAACCGGCCAATCGTCCCGTGACGCAGGAGAGGAGCACATAGACGTCATGGCCAGCCAGAACCAAAAAGACTCCCAGCCCGAGCAGGCTGTCAAGCCCGAGGCCGTGCCGGCCGAGAAGGACGCCGTCGCCCGCGTGGCCGAGTCATCGTTTGCCGTCCCTGAGTACGAGGGGCACGACAACTTCCCCGACCTGGAGAAGGCCGCCAGGGAATACCTGCCGCCCGAGGCGGTGGACAAGGTCTGCCAGGCCTACCATTACGCGGCCAGGCAGCACGCCGGGATTAAGCGCAAGTCCGGCGAGCCCTACATCTGCCACCCGGTGGAGGTGGCCCTAATCTTGGCCGAGAACCTCCATGCCGACACCGACACGCTCTGCGCGGGGCTCCTCCACGACACGGTCGAGGACACCTCCACCACGCTCCAAAACATCACGGACATGTTCGGCCCCAACGTGGCCGAGCTGGTGGACGGCGTGACTAAGCTGACCAACATCGAAGTGAGCTCCCTCACCGAGCAGCAGGCCCTCAACCTGCGCAAGATGTTTCTTGCCATGGCCAAGGACATCCGCGTCGTCGTCATCAAGCTGGCCGACCGCCTCCACAACATGCGCACCCTCATGGCCCTGCCCGAGGACCGCCGCATCTTCAAGTCCCGCGAGACCATGGAGGTCTACGCGCCCCTGGCTAACCGCCTGGGCATCTCCTCCATCAAGTGGGAGCTCGAGGACCTGGCCTTCTTCTACCTGGAGCCCGCCAAGTACAAGCAGCTGGCCCGCATGGTCAACGAGTCACGCGAGCAGAGGGAGCTCTACCTGCAGCAGGTCATAGGGATTGTGTGCGACGAGCTGAACGGGGCAGGCATCAAAGGCTTTCGCATCATGGGCCGCCCCAAGCACCTGTGGAGCATCTACCAGAAGATGCGCAACAAGGGCAAAGACTTCTCGGAGATTTACGACCTCATCGCCCTGCGTGTTATCACGCAGACAGTGGGGGACTGCTATGCGGTCTTGGGCGCCGTCCACTCCCTGTGGCATCCTATGCCCGGCCGCGTCAAAGACTACATCGCCATGCCCAAGGCCAACATGTACCAGTCGCTCCACACCACGGTCATCGGCCCCGCGGGGCGCCCGCTTGAGATTCAGATCCGCACCGAGGAGATGCACCAGCAGGCAGAGTACGGCATCGCCGCCCACTGGCTCTACAAGCAGGCGGGCAACTCCGAGGGCAACATGGACAACCAGGCCAAGACCCTGGACTCCCAGCTCAAGCTCCTGGGGCGCACGCTCGAATGGGCCCAGCAGGACGACATGAGCGACCCCAAGGAGTTTCTGGACGCCCTCAAGATTGACCTCTACGAGGACGAGGTCTTTGTCTTCACCCCAAAGGGCGAGGTCATGACCCTGAGGATGGGGTCCACGCCGCTGGACTTCGCCTACTCCGTCCACACCGAGGTGGGCAACCACTGCATTGGCGCCAAGGTCAACGGGTCCGTGGTGCCCCTGTCCTACGAGCTGCAGATGGGCGACCGGGTGGAGATTCTCACCCAGAACTCGGCCAGCCCCTCCCGCGACTGGATGGGCATCGTCAAGACGCCCTCGGCAAGGTCCAAGATTCGCTCCTACTTCTCCCGCCTCACCAAGGCCGACGACGCCGCGGCCGGGCGCGACATGCTGGGCCGCGAGCTGCGCAAACTGGGCCTGGGCATCTCCACCCCGCGCACGGTGAGGGCCCTAGCCAAGGTGGCCCCTATGCTGGGCCTGGCTACGACTGACGACCTCTATGTGGCCATCGCCAACAACAAGACCTCGCCCAAGCTGGCCGCCAACAAGGTCCACGGCCTGCTGGAGCAGACCACCAACAGCCAGGCCGAGGCCGAGAGGCGCGCCCTGGAGAGCCTGAGCACGGCGCCCCGGCTGGCCCGCCAGCAGAACAACTTCCAGAGGCTCCCAAAGGACAAGGCATCCAACGGCGTGGTGGTGGAGGGCGCCTCCGGCGACATGCTGGTCCGCCTGGCCCGCTGCTGCAGCCCTGTCATCGGCGACAACATCGTGGGCTTCATCACCCGGGGTCGCGGCGTGTCGGTCCATCGGGCAGACTGCCCCAACGTGGCCGAGCTCAGCAAGGACAAGGGACGCATGATTGGGGTTCACTGGGACGACGCCACCGCCGCTGTCTCCCAGCTGGAGATTGTGCTCGAGTGCATCGACCGGACCCACCTGCTCCAGAACGTTGTGGCCGCCATCTCGGACACCGGGGCCAACATCCTGGCCTCAGGCACCCGGCTGACCCGCAAGGGGACGGTCAACATGCGCTTCCTGGTCCAGCTGGGCGACGTCGGCCGCCTGGAGACCCTGCTCGTCCGCGTGCGGGGCGTCGACGGGGTCATCGAGGCCAGGCGCGCCCTGCCCGGCGAGACCATGATGAACAAGAAACAGCGGGACTAGGAACCGCCCGCACCGGGGGTGTCGGCCGCTAGCTGGCAGGTCCGTATCGGCTGCCGATGAGGCGTGCGGGCGGGCCCCCCGGTGTTGTATTCTTTACTGTTGGTGTACAGAGGCGCGTGCTAAAGGCGTGCGCCCTGTCATATGAACGGAACCATGCAATCACGGGCACACCAGCGCCTAACCGGTCGCTTCCGGCGGCCCTGACTCAAGGAGGAAAGCACATGCCCAAGATTTCTCGCGAAGACGTCCGCATTCCCGTCGACGTGATGCCTGAGCACAAGGACGAGTACGTCGACCACTACATGGCGGCAACGCGCGGGACAGGCCGCCTCATGCTCTTTGCCTGCGACCAGAAGATTGAGCACATGAACAAGGACTTCTACGGCGAGGGTATCTCCGCCGACGACGCCGACCCGGAGCACCTCTTCAAAATCGCCTCGCAGGGCGTCTGCGGCGTCATGGCTGCCCAGCGCGGCCTCATCGCCCACTACGCCCAGGACTACCCGGACGTCAACTACCTGGTCAAGATGAACTCCAAGACCAACTTGGTCAAGACTGCCCAGGCCGACCCCTACTCGCCCCAGCTCACCAGCCTCGACGCCGTCCTAGCCATGGCTGACGCCGGCGTGAACATCGTGGGAGTCGGCTATACCATCTACCTGGGCTCCGAGGCCGAGGCGGCCATGATGGTCGAGGCTGCCGACCTCATCGCGAACGCCCACGCCAACGGCCTCATCACCGTCCTGTGGATTTACCCGCGCGGCAAGGCTGTCACGGACGAGAAGGACGCCGACCTCATTGCCGGTGCCGCTGGTGTTGCCTGCTGCCTGGGATCGGACTTCGTCAAGGTCAACCCGCCCAAGCCCACCGAGACCCAGACCAGCGCCCAGCTGCTCAAGCGTGCCTCTGTGGCTGGCGGCCGCTGTGGCCTGGTCTGCGCTGGCGGCTCCACGGTCGATGCTGAGACCTTCCTGACCCAGCTCTACGACCAGATCCACACGGGTGGCGCCGACGGCAACGCCACCGGCCGCAACATCCACCAGCGCCCGCTGGACGAGGCCGTCCGCCTGACCAAGGCCATCTCCGCCATCACCCTGGCCGACTACGACCCCCAGGAGGCCTTGGACGTCTACAAGGGCATCGACGGCTTCACCCTGGACGACATCAAGTAATCCGAGTTGTCCCAAGTTGTCCAAGTAGCCTGTCCTGGCCAGGACTTTTGCAGGATAGCGCCAGGCTGCGGCCGGTTACTGTGTTCCAATTGTGTACAGAGCTTTTACGCTTGCGCGGGAAGACGTTTCTGGTATCTTAATCAAGCGCCGTGAGAGCGGCACCGAGTTTTCTCGGGGGTATAGCTCAGTTGGGAGAGCGCTTGACTGGCAGTCAAGAGGTCAGGGGTTCGAATCCCCTTATCTCCACCAGCTAATTGTTCGGGCCGGAGGGCTTTAAAACTCTCCGGCCCGATTCTTTAGCAAAGGGGCGTTTGGCTCAGGGGTAGAGCACTTCCTTCACACGGAAGGGGTCGCAGGTTCAAATCCTGCAACGCCCACCATTTAAAATGAGAGGCCGGAGCGAGCTATTTGCTTCGGCCTTTTTTCATGTCAAACCAGTAGGCATCGCCCGATATGCGTTTGGTATCATATAGGACTTGACTCGGCCCCCATCGCCGGGCTATCGCGACCGCCGCCGTCGGGCCTGCCTCCGTTTGACCTGCATCTGTCGGGCTTGCGGGGCGGGGCCCGGCTCGCACATAGGCACACACCAAGAGAAAGCGACCACCATGATTGAAAGCCACAGCGAAAACCTGAGGTACCGCGCAACGTTCGACGTGACCTCCACGAACGGCGAGGGCGACCCCTTTATGGCTGTTGCTGAGCTTGTCCTCAACTGGGTCCTGGACAAGGAGGCCGAGTACGCCGGCAGCCCCGTCATCGACGCGTTTGACGAGGCCAAGGGCCTCTTCCCCCTGGCCTGGAACTTCCACGCGCCCGAGGCCTACCGCGGCGGCGTCTACGATGCCGACCGCTGGCCTGCCCTTGCCTGCGAGGCCGCCCAGGATGACGAGGGCAACATCAGCCAGTGGGTGTTCGAGTACGACGAGTCCGACACCTCCCGTGAGGGGCGCCGCTGGCACATCACTATCTTCCTGGAGCGCCAGGAGGGCGGGTCCTGCCGCGTGCGCACTCAGTCGTCCTGTCGCATGAGCGACCCCGAGGCCGAGCCGCCCGACATTCCCGCCGCCGCGCCCGCCCTCATCCACCGCATCTTCGACATGCCCTGGTACGCGGCCAAGGTTGGCAAGACCCTCCTGCGCACGGTGCCCAACAAAATTACGGTCCAGTCCTTTGAGGAGTTCAAGCAGACCTTGGTCGACCCCGAACGCACCCTGCCTATCATGCTTTTCTGCACCGGCTATGACGGTACTATCCCCGAGGTGGCCAAGCAGGTCGCCCATCGTGCCATGGGCCTGTGCAACACCTACGTGCTCGACTGGTCCAACGACGAGCTGCGCGAGGCCGAGCTGGCCCTGTTCGAGAAGGGCATGCCCTCCGGCGAGTACGCCTGCCCCAAGAGCTCGGCCCGCCTCTACCTGCCCGGCGTCGACCTGACCAACCACAACGCCTCCATGCAGCACAAGAGCTGGAGCCGGTCCGACCTGCTAGCCCTGCGTCCCTCACAGTTCGCCGACCGTCTGACCCGCCGCCTGCTGCCGGCCGAGGCCATCCCCGGTATACGCGACCTTTGGCCCGACGAGGACGACCTGCCCCGCGACGACGGGTACGGGGACGATGTCTACGACGCTGACTACGAGGACTTCCGGTACTAGAGGCAGAGGGCGCCGGACCTGCCCCGCTGCTTGGCCTGGGCGGGTGCCGGACCGCGCAATCACGCTAGCTCGCAAAGTGCCACAATAGGCATATCGGCTGACAGGAGAGCGATATGCAGAGCTTCACGGTTGCCTATATGAATGTGACGCTGATTGTCACGGCAGTGGTCTTTATCGTCTCGGGAACGGCTAACCTTGTGACTCGGTCTGACCGCGGCGGGGCCGACACAAAGAGCTTCACCGCGCGGGCGCCTCTGTGGCTCATGCTGGTTGGCGGCCTTTTCTGCGTGGCCAGTCTGGGTGTGGCAGCCAGCCTCTATTCGTCCAGTGTCGACGGCAGCCTTAACCCGCTCATCATAGTTCTGCTCTCAATCCTGCTGCTCGCGGGGCTTGTCCTCGTCATGCTGCCCTGCCCCCGCATGTGGCAGGTCTCTGTCGAAGGCGAGGACGTGACCCTCGTGAGCTGGTTCTTCCATGTACGCAGCTTCTCGGTGGCCGACATGGCATCGTGGGAGGAAGCAGGCCTCTGCACCCGCGTCCACCTGCGGCGTTGCGGTAAGGACGCGGCAGCCGGGGCCACCGGCGGCGAAGCGGGGGAGGGTTCTGCCAGCTCTTTTCTTGTCCCACGCATCTTCCGCAACGCCGACCTCTTCTCCCGCCTCCTCACCGAGCGCGGCGTCCTGCCCCTCTAGGGCAACACCAAACAAG
>CAZEAF010000040.1:0-13659 GCA_964510125.1 uncultured Coriobacteriaceae bacterium | reverse complement strand
GAAACATACGGAGTTTGGGGAGGCAAACATGAAAGTACTCGTTCTCAACGGCAGTCCGCGCCCGGGCGGTAACACCGACATCGCCCTGCGGGAGATGACCGGGGTCTTCCAAGACGCGGGCGTGGAGGTGGACAGCGTCCGCGTGGGCAACAGGGACGTGCGGGGCTGCATCGCCTGCAACAGGTGCTCCGAGCTGGGCAAATGCGTATTTGACGACGTCGTCAACCAAATCGCCCCCAAGTTCGAGCAGGCGGACGGCCTGGTCGTGGCGTCGCCCGTCTACTACGCCTCGGCTAACGCCACCCTGATTGCCGTGCTCGACCGCCTCTTTTACAGCAAGTCCTTTGACACGACCATGAAGGTGGGTGCCTCGGTGGCCTGCGCCCGGCGCGGCGGCTGCTCGGCCACCTTTGACGAGCTCAACAAGTACTTCACCATCTCGGGCATGCCTGTGGCCTCCAGCCAGTACTGGAACTCCATCCACGGGCTCGCCAAGGGCCAGGCCGAGGCGGACGAGGAGGGCAGGCAGACCATGCGGGTCCTGGCCCGCAACATGGTCTTCCTCATGAGAAGCATCGCCCTGGGCAAGGAGGCCTTTGGCCTGCCCGAGAAGGAAGCCGTCAAGGCCGTGACCAACTTCATCCGCTAGGGCGGCGCCGGGCAGACCGGCCTGGCCTCCCAAGGCGCGCCCCTTTCGGCCCCCGCACCCCGCCGCTTACCGGACCCGCGCTCCAATCACCCGTTTTAGCATCGTTTGACCTGCGGTTTTGTCGACATCGCACAAAATGGCGTACTTGTCCGCGCGCGCGTCGTTGCAATAAAGTTTGCGGAGCTGCGCGGTATCCCGCCGCGCATATGCCCGCTTTGCCGTCCTTCCGGGGCCGGCCGAACGGGTGGGAGCCCACACCACAGAAGGGTGGAACGACATGAGGAATCTTTCGAGAAGGTCTCTGCTGAAGGGCGGCGCCGTGGGGTCTGCGGCGCTCGTGGCCGCTGGCGCGCTTGGCGGCACCGCTCTCGCCGACGAGGCCGAGGCCGAAGGCACCACGTGGACCGGCACGCGCTACACCACCTACGCGAACCCCGACGGCATCAGCTACCCGCGCACCGAGGCTGAGCTTGCCCGCACCGAGGAGGCCGACGTCGTCGTAGTCGGCTCGGGCCTGGGCGGCATGATGGCGGCTATGATCACCAAGGAGCAGGCACCCGATGCGACCGTCATCCTGGTCGAGAAGAACGCCTTCCTTGGCGGTTCCACCAACCACGCCGAGTGCAACGGCCCCAACCAGAGCCTGACCGAGGCCGCCGCCCTCGCACGCGGCATCTCGCACGCGAGCGGCCTGTCCTACATGGCCGACCCCATGCTCATGAAGGGCCTGTGCATGGACCAGGGCATGAACTCGGCCTGGCTCTTTGAGAAGCACGGCGTGCAGTACGCCAACGTCGGCATGAACTTCTACGTCGACGGCGACGGCGATGGCTTCGGCGAGGGCTCCTCATGCATCAAGACCCTCGAGACCGAGAACGAGTCGGTGGGCGTCGACATCCGCACGAGCAACCGCGCCATCGCACTGGTTGTCTCCGATGACGGCTACGCCGTGACCGGCATCCAGGTGCTCGACGACACCACCGATGAGATCTACCAGATCAACTGCAAGGCCGTCGTGCTCGCGACCGGCGGCATGTCCAACGCCATGGATGAGGGCGGCCTCTGCAAGTACTACACCTCGCAGGACGTCGAGCAGAAGTGCTTTGGCTGGGGCTCCGGCCAGTTCGGCGACGGCCACCTCATGGTCGAGCAGACCGCCCACGGCATCGCCAAGACGCTGTGCGTGGTCGGCCAGTTCATCAACGTGCGCGACTTCTCGTACACCTCGCAGCTCGGCGTGTGCGTCTCGATGGAGGCCTCTGACTTTTTGGTGAACCAGGACGGCGTGCGCTTCGCGGCCGAGTCGGGCACCACGGGCAAGATGGTCGAGCTTGAGGGCTCGGTCATCTCCATCGTCGGCCCCGAGCTCATCAGCTTCTGGGAGAACGGCGGCTGCAACAAGAAGATTTCGGGCTTCGCCGACATCCTCGTGGGCGCCGACTTCAACTCCGAGGAGGGCCTGCAGTCGCCCTTCGTGAGCGCCACCACCGGCGAGTACGTGTACTACCACCCGGATCTTTACGGCGAGATTGAGCAGTACGCCGACAACCCCGAGTGCTTCGCGGGCGACACCAAGGAGGAGCTGGCCGCTGACATCAAGGCGGGCATCCCCAACTTCGACGTCGACCAGTTCCTGGCCACCTGGGAGGCCTATGACGCGGCGTGCGCGGCCGGCGTCGACGAGGACTTCGGCAAGGACGCCCAGTACCTCGTGTCGCCCGGCCCCGAGGGCCCCTACTACGCGTTCCGTCTGACCTCTGGTGTCCTCAACACCTGCTCGGGCATCCGCATCAACGCGAACGCCCAGGTCGTCGACCCGCGCTACGTCCCGATTGAGGGCCTGTTCGCGGCCGGCATCAACACCAGCGGCTGGGACGGCGAGGTCTACGGCGGCGGCACCTGCCAGCCCGTGGCGTCGTTCTGCGGCTCCAAGGCGGCCCGCTACATCGTCGAGAACATCCTGGGCGGCACCGTCGCCGACGACTGGTACGGCGACGACCCCGAGGGCTACGCCGTGCCTTCCGAGGGCAACCAGGGCGGCATGGGCGGCGCTCCCGGCGGTGAGGGCGGCGAAGGCGGCGAAGGTGCCCCCGACGCTGCGGCCGGTGAGGGCGGCGAGGCCGGCCAGGCTGGTGAGGGCGGCGAAGGTGCCCCCGACGCTGCAGCCGGTGAGGGCGGCGAAGGTGCCCCCGATGCTGCGGCTGGTGAGGGCGGCGAAGGCGGCGAGCCTCCCGCTGAGGGCTAAGCACCACCGACGCGGCCCGTACGCTGAGGGTTTCTCGGCGATGAGGCCTCATGCATGAACAAGCGGCGCCCGGCAGCGCGTTCGAGCCTGCCGGGCGCCTTGTGCGTTACGATGGCGGGCGACAGGACGGACGGGACGACGGGAAGGCCGGGGGTCGACGTGGGCAGGCAGAGCTGGACCTCGTACGGGGAGATGTTCAACGCGATTGTGGCGGCCGTGTCGCACGACTACGCGGGGGCGGAAGCGTGCGCGTCCCGCAACGTGCCCTACGTGGGGGCCAAACTCTCGCTGCTCACCTCGCGGCCGTTCCACGGCGACGACGCCGTCTTCCTGCGCGACACCCGCCGTTACCTGGGGATGCTCGGCGACCCGGGCCTCTCGGTCGCAAAGGCGGGCGTCGACCCCCTGCGCGATTGGAGCGTGGGCTTTCGCGTGAGGGCGGCCGAGGACTGCCTGCACGTGGTCGAAGCCCGTGCCGAGAGCGGGCTGCGCGCTGGCGACCGGATTGTCGCGCTCGGCGGGGCGCCGGTCGCGGCGTACCGCGAGGGCGCGCGCCGCGACATGCTCTATGGCGGCGAGCCCGAGCGCGAGCTGTGGGACTTCTTCCTGACCTACGCCGACGCGTACGAGGTTGAGCGCGGCGGCGAGCGCCTGCGAGTGCGGCCCAGCCACCTGTCCGTCACGCCTCACGCGCCCCGCAACGCCTTCCGGCCGCTCAACGACGGTGCGTTCCTCGCACGGCTCGAGAGCCTTGCCGACGCCGAGGGCATCGCGCGCGCCCTAGAGGCGCACGCAGGCGAACTGTCCCGGGCGCGCCTGCTGGTGCTCGACCTGCGGGACTGCCGGGGCGGGGCGTACGACGGAATCGTGCCCCTGGTGCCCTACCTGGCCGACCGGCCCATGACGCCGGCGGCGTTCATGGGCGAGCTCGGTCTGTACATGCGCTACTCCCACCAGAACTGCGAGCGCCTCGCGCAGTCGCTCGAGCGCGAGGCGGCCCTTGCGGCCGACGACCCCGCGGCATCCGAGGCCTGCCGGGACGAGGCCGCGCGCGTGAGGTCGCTCTCGGGGTCCGGCCTGGTGTGGGAGGACGCCGAGGTACCCGAGGCGTGGCTCGAGGAGGTCGCGCCGGCCGGCCCCGAGCGGGTCGCGGTCCTGAGCGACCTCGGCTGCCGCGCCGAGGGCGAGTGCCTGCTCGCGATGGCGGCTGGGCAGTCGCGCGTCACCACAGTGGGCCGTGCGAGCCTGGGCGACAGCGACTACCAGGAGCCGCTCACGGTGAGCTTCGAGGACGACATCCTGTTCACGTACCCGGTGGGCATGACCCGCGACGCCCATGACGGCCGCGGCGTCCTCGGACGCGGCGTGCCCGTGCGGACGCACGTCCCCTGGACGCCCGAAGAGCTCACCCGCGACGTCGTGCTCGAGACCGCGCTGGCGGCGGGATAGCAGCCCGGTGCTTCTGCAGCAGGCGGCGGCCCGCGCTTCTGCAGCAGGCGGCGACCCGCGCTTCTGCGGCGGGCGGCGGCACGCACCACACGGCAGCAGCGGCCGGGCGAAGGCCCAGCCGCTGCTTTTGTTTTGCCGGGCGTCTACCCAGCAGGAATTGTCGCAGGGAATGGCACCCTGCCAGATGGCCTAGAGCTTAGGAGCTCTTGCGGGTCTGCGCCACCCCAACCAGGTAGAGGATGGGCAGGATTAGGCCGATGATGGCGCACACGATGGCAAGCGCGCCGTTGCCGAACGAGATGACAAGGCCGATTGCAGCGCAAATCACACCGAGGACGCCGAGGACGAGCGCCAGCATATGGCTGCCGTTCTCCTCGGACGCCTTGTGGCCCACGATACCGACGACGATGTCGACGATACCCGAGATGACCAGCATGACACCGAAGGCGATGGCAGCGGCACCAATCACGACCTCGTCTGTTCCCGCGTCGCTGGCGCTGGTCCCAGCACCGAAGACCACGCCGCCGCCCAAGGCCGCCACAAAGCCAAGGATGGCGATAATCACACCCCAGACAATCAAAACGATGGATAGAATCTTGAGCAGTGCGCTGCCTTGTTTCATGTCCAATCCCCCCAATTTGGATTGTTGTCGCAACTTACATGACACCATCCACTCTAGCAGTGAAAGCTGAAGATGCGAGGCTAAACGGGGTGGATGATGATTTCTGACGATGTCGGTCATATTTGGGGGTGCAGACTTCGAGGCGCACCCCCGCAGGATGGCATGAGTGGCGACACGTCGCCTAGCTCGCGCATTATCTCCTCGGCACGCAGCAGGTCCTCGATGCCGTCGATGTCAATCGAGCGCTCCCGAGGCATGACGAAGCCGATGGGGTTGTCGTTCAAGCTCGTCTCGGGAGTGAGGTCGTCGGTGCGGTTCACGTAAATCGCGCCATCGACGTGCCAGAAACGGGGCATGTCCTGCCTGCGGACCGTGCTTGGCAGGGGAAGAACCGGATGCAGCACGCCGAAGCGGTCGAGGCTGCGGGCGAGCAACGGGCTCTCCGTCACCTCCGACACAGACGCAAGCCCGAGCTGCCCATGCGAGAAGAAGGCCTCGACCGCCGCGTCTATCTCCTCAGCGCGGCGAAGCGGGCTCGTAGGCTGGAGCAGCACCACGACATCGCACGCCTTGCCGAGCCCCGCCAGGGCACCCACGGCGTGCACGACGGTGTCGATGGTGCGGGACGTGTCCAAGGCAAGCTCGGCCGGGCGCAGGAAGGGGACCTCGGCCCCATAGGCGCGCGCCACGGCGGCTATCTCCTCACTGTCGGTGGTGACCACGACCAAGTCTGTGTAGCGGCTGCGCCGGGCGGCGGCGATGGTGTACGCGATGAGCGGGTGGCCGTTGAGCTCCTTTATATTCTTGCCCGGTATGCCTTTGGAGCCGCCGCGAGCGGGGATGAGGGCGAGGATTTTCATCTCTTCAAACATAATGCCGTCTTTCTTATCCACCACTATGAAAAGAACGCGCGAAATAGTCACTAACTGAAAACCAGCAATCAGTCCTGAGGGGATTCGGCGTCAAAACGACAGGTACGCCTTGTCCTCGATGCAGTCGACCAACCGCTTCAGGTCCCAGACCGAGTTCATCCTAGAAGGGCTCATGCCCCAGACGGCCTCGTAGTCCCTCGCGGCGGGGAACGCCTCGTAGAACCAGGCGTTGGGGCTGCGGGCGTCGGCGAGAAACGCCTCGCGGATAGACCGGTTCCGGGCGTGCCACTCGTGGGCCATAATCCCGCTGCCGCGCAGGAGGAAGTCGAGCTTGCCGAGGTCTGCGCCGACCCTGCCCGTCCTGCCGATGGAGCCGTAGGTCTCCTCGCCCACGCCGGAGAGCTCCGGGGCCTTGCGGGCAATCAGCTCCTTGAGGACCCGCCTGCCCTCGACGAGGGGGATGTCCCACGTGAGCCCCTGCCTCACGAGGAAGGGGGTGTAGATGGTGTAGCTCTTCGCGGACCCGAGCCTGCTCTCGTAGGCCCCGTTGCGCCCGATAGCCCCCAGGCAGCTGGTCCGGAAGTCCAGCGTGATGTCCGCGGGCCTCCATCCGCGTTCGAACCTGCGCCCCACGAACTCACCGACCTGGGAGGCAATCGCGTCGTAGGTGGGCTTTCCGCAGATACCCGCCCATGTCCTTCCGCCGGGCCCCTCGTCGGGGGCGTCCCCCAGCAGCCCGAGGGACCTGGCCTTCCCGCGGACCAGCCATTCGGTGAAGGCGAAGGGCAGGGGGTCCCCCGTGCACAGGTGGAACAGCGAGGCGCAGACGTCGTCTTCGGAGAGCTCGTCGGAGCCCTCGTCCGCGGAGACGCCAACGAGCATGGGGCCAATCGCCTGGCCCGCGGTGACCAGGATGTCGAAGTCGGGGCAGCCCCGGGCTTCGTACTTGTACGCGTTGGTGAAGTGCCCGCAGGGGCCCAGGGGGCACTCCCTCAGCATGGCCGCGTTCTTCGAGGCTATCGTGGCCGGGTCCCACTCGACCTCCGTGCAGGAGACCCCGGCGGACGAGGCCAGGGCGCGCTCGTTGCGCACGCTCGTCGCGAGCAGCACCTTGTGGGGGCGGCTCACGCAGGTGTTGAAGCACACCGGCGAGACCCCCTCCTGGAGCAGGTAGTGGAGGGCCGTGCGCGAGTCGAGGCCCCCGGAGAGGCCGAGGCCGAAGGTGAGCCCGGCGTGCCTTTCCGCGAGGAGGCGGGCCATGTCCCTCATCGCGCTGTCGAAGGACTCGACGGCCTCGTCCATGGACTTAATCTCGCCGGTGCGCCTGACCTCGGCGAACACCTCGCAAGAAAGGGTGCCCGCCCGGGCATCAAACCTGCAGATTGTGTTCGGGGCAAGCCAGCGCAGGCCCCTCACGGGGGTGGTGTGGTCGCAGGGCACGCCGCCCCCCGCCGCTATCATCTGCGACACCACAGGCCAGTCCATGTCGTCGTACCCGGGCTGCACGACCTTGAGAATCCCCCAGAAGCTGTCCGACAGGACGAGCCTTCGCCCGTCGTGGTAGTAGAAGAGCAGCTCGCGCCCGGTCGTGTCGGCGGCAAAGACGCAGCCGTCCTCGTCGAACCTCACGATGTAGAGGGCCGAGCACCCCTCGTTGAGCACGCGGGGGTCGTCCTCCCAGCCGCTGGAGAAGAGCTCGTCGTCGGTCCTGTCGAAGTCGCAGCCCACGTAGAAGGACCTGCCGTCCTTGGAGATTACGAGGTCGGAGGGGACGCTGCGCTCGGTGAGCGAGCAACGCAGACCACCGCGCTCGTCCCCCGCCCCGTAGCTGATGATGAACATGCCAGGTCCTTTCACTCGCTAGAGCAGGGTTCTCGTCCTGACAACCCGGACGAGCAGGAAGATGCCGATGGGCACGGCGACAGCCCAGCGTATAAGGGCGGAGCCGAGAAAGAGGTAAGTGAGGGCGCAAGCCACCGCCATCACGGCGATGCCCGCCCCGTACCAGCGCATCCCGAAGTCGTAGGTGGGCAGCGAGCGCGAAGTGAGATGGTGGATGAGGAACAGGACGGCGAACGCCGCGAGCGAGGCCCCCGCAGCCCCCATCATGCCGAAGACTCTCACGCCGACCAGGCAGCCCGCGACGTTGACCCCAGCAGCGACGAACGTGGAGACCGCGACGCTCCTCGTCCTCCTGTGGTAAAACTTGCAGTTCACCGGCCATGTGTAGAGGTACTGGAAGTAGGACGCCAGCACAATCATCGGCAGCATCGGCATGCCCCCGTAGTACTCCTCAGTGCCCAGCACCAGGAGGACCTCGGGCGTGACGAGCATAAAGACGCAGAAGATGAGGGTCATGTTGCGCATGTAGGCGTCCGCGTGGTCGTGCATGGCCTGGGTCTCGCCCCTGTCGAGGTAGCTGTAATACTCGGGCGTCCAGGACGAGCCGAAGGCGGAGGCGACCACGCTCGCGAGCATCGCCGAGGTGTACGCAAAGGAGTAGACCCCCGCCGCCGAGGGGCCCAGCACGTCGTTGACGACCAGCCTGCCGCACTGGTTTATGAGCAGGTAGGCGATGCCGTTGAAGATGAGCGGGACGGAAAGAGAGAGGCAGAAGCGCCAGTATCGGGGAGCGGCGAGGCAGCGGCCCTTGACGAGGAAGGCGGCGAGGATGATTCCCCCGATGACCGCCGTCGGGACCGAGTAGCCCAGGACGCGGTCCGCGAGACCGTTGCCCGCGAACGCCATGAGCAGGGCGATGGAGCACACGACCTGGGCGAGCGCAAGCAAAAGCGAGATGCCGACGTTGCCGAGGGCGTCGCGGCGCGCCGTGAGGTAGCTGGTGCGCACGTTCGAGCACGCGAGGAAGAAGGCCGTCACGACGGCGAGCACCCAGAGCCACGGCTCGAGCCCCGAGACGGCCGAGAAGAGGCCCGGAAGCAGCAGCGACACCCCGACGCACGCGGCCAGGACCCCGACGCACAGGAACAGGTTCGCCGATATGTAGCGGGGAAGGTCCCGCTCCCCGAACTCGGACCTGGCGTTGAGTATCGTCCCGTCCACCCGCAGGCTCACGATGTTCGAGAGGATGGAGACCCACGTGAAGTAGACCGCCGCCATCCCGTACTCCGAGGACGTCATGAGGCGTACGAAGACAGGGCCCGCGATGACGCTCAGGAAGTTGAGCGCCAGGCTGCCGACCGTGTAGAGCACCGCGCGGCCCGAGGCGCTGTCGTTCGCCCTGCCCAGAATCATTGCCGCGCCTCCCCCGGGCGGCCCAGCGCCTCGGCCAGAAGGCTTGCCTTGACCTTGTCCCGCGACGCGGTCGAGCGCCCGTACTCTCTCAGCGCGTCCTCAGCCGAGGCGGCGAAGCGCGACGAGAAGCCGCGCGAGGACCCCAGCACGTCGCCGCCGATTTCGAACATAGCCCCGACCTCCTCGGGCGTCCTCACGGCCTGCTCGCCGCCCCAGTATGTCCTGAAGATGTCCCGGCGCTCCGCGGCCAGGTCGTCGCCCCCCTCTGGCGACTCGGCGCCGAAGGCCCTCCTCACGCGCGCCTCCACGGCCCCCATGCTCCGAAGCTGCGAGTCGCTGTAGGCGTTGGCATAGTCGTCAATCCTCGGCGCGTCCCAGTTGGCCATGTAAAAACGCCTGCCCTCCGCCAGGGCGTACCCGATATGCGTGCCGAGCGCGTTGCCGGTCACGGCGTCGGACAGGCGCAGCATCGTCTTGAGCCTCGAGATGAACAGGGGGTCGGACCTGATGCCCGCGCTCACGACCCTGGCGCCCTCGCCCTGGAACAGCGCGAACAGCTCGTCGTCGGCGTCGTGCCAGTAGGCGCAGACGAGGACCGTGTCAAAGTCCCTCCCGAGCCCCGTCATGACGCGCTCGACGAACCCCGCCTTCTGGTAGCTCACGCTGCTTCCCTCGTAGCTGTGCGCGGGAAAGACGAGGACGGTCCTGCCGAGACCTTCCTTGGCGGCCGCCTCCTCGGCGACGGTGTGGAGTAGCCTCGCGTAGCGCACGTACGGGCCGATGACGTAGTGGGGCAGCCCGGCCTTGATGGAGAGCCCCTTGCGGTAGGCGCCCTGGGACACGAGGTTGTGGACGTAGGGCCTCTCGAGCACGGGGTTCCTGTCGGCCACCCAGGCGATTCCGTGCTCGATGGCCGGCAGCAGGAGGCGGTCCCGCTCGTTGTAGGGCCTGCCCGCGTACTCGGCCAGCGCCCTCAGGTGCCCGTAGAAGAGCGACTCGTTGGCGATGCCGTGCCACATGAGCGGGTCGCCCGCCTCTGCCGACTCGACCTTGAACTCCCGCACGGCCTGCGCAAAGGAGGCAAAGTCGCCGAGCGGGTCGACCGCCTGCACGCGCTCGCAACGCTCCCGGATATGCTTGTTCTCGGCATGGTGGCGCGCCTCGGAGACGGCGTTGTATACGTAGACGTTCCTCTTGAGCATCGGAGCGGCGCCTTTCCTAGACATAGTTGACGGCCTTCTCTGGCGCGACGGCGCGCACGACGGCGAACAGCGCCCGCACGTAGGCCCTGAAGGCGCGGGTGCGCCCGGAGGCGAGCAGGCGTATGGCGGGGACCTTCCAGCGGGAGACCAGGGAGAAGTCCGCCTCCGCCAGGGCCCGGGTCAGGAAAGGGTCACGGGAGAGCCCGAGGAGCTCGGCGTCCCCGCCAGAGCCCGACAGGACGAGCCTGATGGCGTAGGCGAGGACCTCCACGCAGTCGTTCGCGCGGACGAGCGGCACGAGCGCGGGGTCCCACCTGCCGGCATACTCGGCGAGCCTGCCGCGCACCACCTTGATGTCCGCCAGGCGCGAGGGGCGGGTGGCGTGGCTGATGCTGCCCATGTTCACCCGGTAGTAGTAGAGGACGTCGTCGATGAAGGCCACCGAGCGCGCCCGGTCGAACAGCACGCATGTCTGGAACAGGTCCTCCCCGTACTGGAGCCCCTCGTAGGCGGAGTAGTCCGCGCCTGCGTCCGTGGTGCAAAGCCGGAAGGCTTTGCACCACATCTGATTCAGCATGTGGGTGGACGCCAAGGCGCGGCGGGCGCGCCCCATGCTCTCATCAGATGTGCTGCAGACAGAGCCCGCGAGCCCACCAAAGTCGAGGCAGGGCACGGAGAGGTCGCGCTCGCGCGAGGCCTGGAAGCACACCATGTCGGCGCCGGTGCGCCGAATGGCCGCGTCGACCACCGCCAGAGCGTCGGGCCGCAGGGCGTCGTCGCCGTCCACGCAGACGAGGTACTCCCCGCGGGCGGCGTCTATCGCCGCGCGCCTGGCGAGGAGCAGCCCCTTGTTGCGCTGGTGGACGACCCTCACGCGGCCGTCCCCGGCCGCCGCCGCGTCACACATGGCGCCTGAGCCGTCGGTCGAGCCGTCGTCGACGAGCACGGCCTCGAGGTCGCCGAAGGTCTGGCCGAGGATGGAGTCGAGGCACTCCTGCAGGTAGGGCTCGACGTTGTAGACGGGGACCAGGACGGAGAACCTCATCGTCGGGACGCCTCCTGCGGGCGGGGGCAGGACAGCGCGACGACGATGAGCCCCATGCCCACCACGGCCGCGACGTACACGTAGAGCATGTTGAAGAACGCGTTGAAGAGCCACATGAGAACGAACAAAAGGCAGACGAACCCGCCCGCGCACGCCCCGACCTTGCGCGCGAGGGGGACGAAGGCCGCGAGGTAGACCGCGACCCCGGCGACGCCGAAGTTGAGGAGGATGTTGATGAAGTCGTTGTGCGCATAGAGCCGCGCGCCGACCATCTGCTGGTTGACGTCGTAGACGTAGCTGAACCCGTGCCCGAAGGCGACTTCGAACGGGGTGCCCTCAAGGAAGGCCTCGATGTCCACGGCCCAGAACCTGCTCCTGCCGTTGGTGAACACCTCGAGGAACACGCCCGCGTCGTCGGTGTCGAACGTGGCGGACTCGAACTTGGCGCCTATGTTCGTGACGCCCGCCAGGGCGGCGCAGGCCGCCACGGTCGCGACGGCCAGGGCGGCATAGGCCCCCCTCCCCCTCACCACCAGCCTGAGCAGGAGCAAGAGCTCGAGGACGACCACCACCAGGTACGTCCTGGTCCCGGCGGCGAAGACGCACGCCAGCGGGACGGCGGCCAGGGCCAGGGCCCGCCCCGCCCTGCCGTCCAGGCGGTACAGGACGATGTCGACCGCGAGCATGAGCATGGCGACGGGGGCTATCTCGAAGGAGTCGGTCGTGAACGAGGTGAAGTACCTCGCCCCGCCCCAGCCCGTCTCATAGCACATGGGGAGGAAGAACGAGACGAGGGTGACAGCCTCCCAGGCCGCAAGCGACCACCTGAGGAACGACTCCTTGCGGCGCACCGCCTTGACGACGTGCCTGAGATTGCAGGCCAGGTAGGAGAAGAAGAGCACCCAGAAGGCGAACGTGAGGTAGGTCGCGACCCCCTCGCTGGGCGACACCGGGAACCCGAAGGCGATCGCGTGCAAGAGGCCCGTCACCGCAAGCAGGGCATACAGCCACCTCGGCTGGGAGCGGGTCGCACAGACGCCGACCACCGCGACGCAGAGCAGGGCGACGATGCCCTTGTTGAGCACGTCGAAGACGCCGACCCGCGAGAACGAGCTGCTGAGGCCGAACAGGACGCAGAGCGTGACTATGACCCCGTCGAGGCGCTCCGCCCTCCTCGAGTCGAGCCTGGCGAGGCGCGCGCGGGGGATCTTCGCTGCCCTAGGCCCCATTTCCCGCCCGCCCCCTCCCGGCAAGGCCCACAAGGCGCGCAGCCGCCTCCGGAAGGCCCCCGACCAGCCCGCTCCCCCCGACGCGGCCTATCGTCTCCCCGCATCCGCCCGTGTCGTAGGTCAAAACAGGCGTGCCGCAGGCCTCGGCCTCCAGGTTGACCGTGGGGAAGTTGTCCTCGCGCGTGGGGTTGAGGAACACGTCCGCCGCGGTGTAGGCCTCGGCGAGCTCCCGGGGGGAGGAGGCGCGCCCCAGCCCGACGGCGCCCTCCGGCAGCCGCCTGGCCTGCCTCTTGGAGAGGCCCACGAGCACGACCGCGTACCTGCCGGGGTCCAGCATGCCCGCCAGCCGCACGAAGTCGGGCAGGCCCTTGCGCTCGGTCCAGGGGCTGGCCACACCCAGGACCATGAAGCGATTGCCTATGCCGTGGCGCTCGCGGAAGTCGGAGGGCGTCGGCCTGAACACACTCCTGTCCACCGTGTTGTGCCGAACCTCGACGGGATAATCTCGCAGAAAGCTCTCCCCCACGAGTCCCGCAAGCCAATGAGAAGGCGTGATGAGCGTCATGCGCTCGGGAGGCACGCTCGTGAAGATTCGCCTCTTGTCTGCGTAATTGCGCGCGCACGCGCCCGGCCCCAGGGTCCTCGGGTACTCCCTCAGCTGAGGGCACCTGTCCCCGGACGCGCAGCCGGCCCTCCACTGCCCGCACCCCGCGTAGGTGAAGTGCGCGCAGTGGCCCGTGAAGGCCCAGCAGTCGTGCAGGGTCCACCTGACCTGGCAGCGGTGGCCTGACAGCCAGCCGAACAGCATCTCGACGTTGACCCAGTAGCCGTGGATATTGTGGAGGTGAACCACGTCGGGGTCGATCTCCTCGAGCAGCCTGAGCAGGCGCGCGGTGTCGCGCCTGGAGTAGAAGCCCATGCGGTCGAAAAGGCGCGTGCGCACGCCGTGGCCGAGGTAGCCCGCCTTGGTGGCGACGCAGCGCTCGTGGTCGCCGACGGTGCCGTGGCGCCGGCCCCAGAGGATGTAGGAGTCCACACCGTGCCCCGTGAGGGAGGCGTGGAGGTTGCGCATCAGGGTTCCGGTGGAGCCG
>CAZEAF010000039.1:7417-14616 GCA_964510125.1 uncultured Coriobacteriaceae bacterium | reverse complement strand
CGCCTACGCGACTGGCGCGGCCAGCTCCTCGAGCATCTCGACCTCGTCGCGCGCCACGTCGCCCTCCAGGTGCACGAAGCCGCGCGTGACCTTTCCGAGCCCGCGGTAGAAGCGCGTCCGAGCGACCTCGTCCACGGCATCGCACAGGTCGTCAATCCAAACGGCGAGGTGGGCGGTGTGGAAGTCGAGCGCCGTGCGGGCGCAGCGCAGAGCCTCGTCCAGGTCGCCGTCGGTCAGGGCGGCGTTCGTGCGCTCAATCATGTGGGCCATGAACTCGAACTCGAAGCTCACGTGGTCCTCGGGGGTCCTCAGCCGCTCGTCGGGCTGCACGTGCTCGGCGCAGTACATCTTGTAGACCTCGTCGCGCGCCTCCTGCATGAGCAGGCCGGTCGGCGAGGTGAAGACTGACTCGTAGGGCGTCGCGGCGAACGACTCGTAGTTGCCGGCGGCCAGAAACGTGTGCGCGTAGTCGGCCGCGAGCTCCTGGCGGGTCCCCGAGTCAATGCGGTGCAGGTAGCGACGGATGTCCGCGAAGCCCTCGGCGATGAGGGGCTCGTCGTCGAGGACGCCTACGAACGGCTCGCGTGCGATGAGCTCAATCTGCTCCTGGCTGAGCTCTTTGAAGTAGCAGAACGCGAGCGTGCGGTAGGTCGCGGCGCGCCCCTCGTTCACGGCGGCAATCTGGGCGTACGCCTCGGCGGCCGCCTGGTCGGTCGGTTCGGCGGGCATGGAACCCCCTCCCTTGCACCGCGGCACAGGGGCCGGCGGTTGGTCGCGAGGGTGCGCGCCCCTTCCAGCCTGCGGAAACGGCGCGCACCCTCTCAGGATAGACTAGCATAAGGGTAGCACTGGGAAACCCTCGGGTCGAGCGTAGGGCCGGCGGCTATGCCTCGGTCTTGAACCAGGGCGCCCCGGTCGAGTCGGAGGCCGCCTTGAGGGAGCCGGTCTCAATCCAGGCCGCCGTCTTCTCGGAGAGGATGTAGCGGCCGACCGGCTCGTTGCCGTAGTCCTCGAGCGCGTGGATGCTCGCCTCGTCGGCTCCGGCGAGCGCTATGCTCGCGGCGCTTTCGGGGTCGTCGAGGTCGCCGTAGAAACGGGCGCTGGAGCAGCAGCAGGCCACGCAGGCCGGGTCCTCGCCGAGGTCGGTGAGCTGCGAGCACAGCGTGCATTTCTGGACCACGTTCTCCGCGACGTTGTAGGCGCGGGCGTCGTAGGGGCAGGCGGTCATGCAGAGCTGGCAGCCGATGCAGACGTCCTTGTCGATGAGGACCACGCCCGTCTCGGGGTCGCGGTGGCTGGCGCCGGTGGGGCAGACCTCGATGCAGGGGGCATTCGCACACTCCTGGCACTGCATAGGCAGCCAGTACTGCTCAAGGTCGGGGAACGTCCCGTGGGGGCCGACCTGGACCACGCGGTTCCAGTGCTCGCCCAAGGCGATGCCGTTCTCGTTCTTGCAGGCCACCTCGCAGGCATGGCAGCCGATGCACCGGTCGAGGTCAATCACTAGACAATAGCGGCTCATGATACGTAGCACGCTCCTCCCGTGAAGTCGGTGGGTTCGGGCATCCAGGGCTCGAAGTCGGTCGGCTCGTACCAGATGCCCTCGGGACGCTCGGCCTTCTCGATGCGCACGCGGATGCCGCGCAGGGTGTAGGTGCCGAACTCGGGGTTGTAGAAGCCGCTGTTCTTGGTCAGGACGTTCATGTTCTCGAGCGTCCAGGACTTGCGGCCGTCACTGCCGTCCTCGAGGAACTCGGGGTTCCAGAAGCGCTCCATGTACACGGTGTCGCGGGCGATGCCCTCGGTAATGCGGGCCACGGCGTAGATACCCTCTGCGACGATGGCCTGGCCGGCAGCGGTGAGCTCCTCGCCGGGCGCGAACTCCGAGGGGCCCTGGTCCTTGCCGGGAGCGATGGTAGTGGCCTTGTCCAGGCCGGTCGTGATGTCGCGGAACACGTCGAGGCCGTCGGTGCGCGGCGACTTGACGTTCACCCAGTCGCCGTCGACGATGCCGTACTGCTCGGCGTTCTCAGGAGCAATCCAAATCTCGGGCGCGGGGTAGAGCTCGCGCAGGTAGGGGTTGTTGCGCAGGGTCCCGTGGTGATAGAAGGGGATGCGCCCCTCGGTGAGGCTCAGGGGATAGTCGTCGCCGTACTGGGTCTCGTCCTCGGGCGTGAAGTAGTAGGGCATCGGGTTCCAGTCAACCACGCTCGCCGGCATCTCGAAGGACTCGTTGCCATGACGGCCGATGTAGAGCATCTGGTCGGCGTAGGGCCCGCACTTCTTGGGGTTGTCTTTGATGTCGGCTGCCGCGGTCGAGAAGCCCGTGTAGAGCTGCGGGGTCTCAGCGGCGTCGCTGCCGGCCGCGTCAGCCTGGCCTTCGGAGCCGCCCTCGCCTTCGGGGCCACCCTCGCCGCCGGGGCCACCCTGGCCGCCCCCGCTCGAGGCGATGGCCAGGTAGCCGTCGTAGGACGTGCCGCCCCAGTACTCGTCGTCGGTCGCCCACTGCTGGGGCATGACGGCGCGCGCCTCCTCCATGGTGGTAATGTCGGGGTTGCCGCACTGCTGGGCCACGTAGTCCCAGTAGTCGTTAATCGTCTTCCAGTAGGGGGAGACCATCGGCGAGCCGATTGCCTCGGCGTCCATGCAGGCCTCCATGTTGGGGTCGTACAGGTCGCTGTCGGGGTCGCTCATGGCCTCGGCAATCTTGCCCCACATCATGATTTCGTCGGCTGCCTCGAAGAGGTTCGTGACCGGCTGGCGCAGCAGGTTTACGTTGAGGCGGTTCTGGGCGAAGGCGTTCTCGAGCCACTCGCACAGCGGGAACACGACGTCAGCCGCCTCAGTGGTGAACGACGTCGGGTACATGTAGCCGTGCACGATGAGGTCGAACTTGGGGATGGCGTCGACCCACGAGGAGGAGTTGCCCAGCGCGGCCATCTTGTTGCCCGAGCGCTCGATCCAGACCTTGGGTTGGTAGGGCTCGCCGGTCAGGACGGCCGACAGAATCGTGGGGATGTGCGAGTGCATCCAGCCGCCCAGGCCCTTGTGCTCGCAGTAGCCCAGGCGCTCGAGGACGGCGTCCTGCTTCTGGAACTCGTAGGCGGTGCTGCCCATGAAGCCCGGCGGGAAGATTGTCGACTCCGCGCTGGACAGGCCCGACGACCCGCTGCCGCCCACCTTGTTGGCGGGGCAGCCCGAGTGCCACAGGTGCGCGGTCATGCAGTCGAGCGCCGCCGCGCCGATGGCGGCCTGAGCGCTACCGGGATACATGTCGGTCGCCACGCCGAGCGAGATGCCGCCGTGCGCGGTGGAGCAGTACAGCTCAATTGCCTCGGCAATCTTGTCGGCTTCGCAGCCGCAGATCTGGGCGACGGTGTCGAGGTCGAAGTCGGCGCAGCGGTCCTTGTAGGCCTGGAAAGCGGTCTTGCAAGTAATCGTGGTGCCGTCCTTGAGCGTGACGTCGACGGTGCCGAAGAGCTGCGGGTGGTAGGTATCCTCGTTGTCGGGGCCCAGGGCGAACGCCTTGGTGACCTGGCCGGTGGCCTCGTCGAAGTAGACGTAGCCCTCGGTGGTCTCGTCGACATCGTCAAAGACCGCGCTCGCACGCAGCAGCTGGCCGTCGCCGGTGATGTCTTCGGCAACCGGGGGCAGCGACACCTCGTCGCGCGGGTCGACGAGGAAGGGCAGGTTGGTCCACTTCTCGCAGAAGTCCTCGTAGCCGGGGATGGAGCGGTAGAGCTCATTCTCGATGATGTAGTGCATCCAGCCGAGCATCATGGCCAGGTCGGTGCCGGGCTTAATCGGCAGCCAGACGTCGGCCTTGGTGGCGTCGGGCGTGAAGCGCGGGTCGACAACGATGGTCTTGCAGCCGTTGGCGCGCAGCTCGGCGACGCAGCGCCCCGAGGTCGACGGCGAGTGCCACGCGGGGTTGGTACCCCACATGACGTAGACCTCGCACAGGCCGCCGTAGCGGGCCGGCTTGTAAAGCTCAGAGCAGCCCGAGTCGGCAATTGAGGTGTCGCCCAGGCCGTTTACCTTGCCCATGGTGTAGTTGCGCGGCAGGTAGCACTGGGCGCAGCCGGGCTCGAACACGTTGCCGGCGCCCCAGAAGTTGCGGAAGCGCGGCGGCGAGAAGAACTGCGGGTTGCCGCCGCCGCCCGTGGAGCACAGAAGGCCGTGCTTGCCGGTCTTGTCGCGCATGTCGATCAGGTGGCGTGCGACAATCTGTGCCGCCTCGTCCCAGCTGATGCGCTCCCACTCGTTGCCGGGCTTGGCGCCCACGCGCTTGAGCGGGTACTTGTTGCGGTTGGGATGGTAGAGCGCCTGGACGCCCGACAGGCCCTTGGGGCAGACGCGCCCCTGGGACATCGGGTCGATGGGGTCGCCCTTGATTTTTATGACGCGCCCGTTGCTCACCGTGGCGATGACGCCGCAGTTGGCGATACAGGCGCGGCATGACGTGCGCACTTCGGTGACGTCGTCGTCCGCCCACGCCTTGTCGCTCGCAACAAGGTTGTCGGCTGTGCCGACGCCCAGGCCGGCCGCGACGCCGGCCACCGCGGTCGCCTTGACGAACGAGCGGCGCGTGCACGTTGTTGATGCCATGCTTTCCTCCCTCTGATTGCCCTTCTGTTTTCTCGGTCTCCCTCTTGCGCGGTCACGCGGGCCGAAGTCGGCACCGTGCGGCCGCTCCGTGCTATTGAGAGCGCGGGACGTCCGCGCCGGCGAGGGCGTCGAGCCCTGCCTGCGTGGTGACCCACGCGCCTCTCCAAACGAGCGCCCCCGCCTTTTCGAGCCGGTCGACGTAGTAGTCGGGCGAAAGGTGGTGGTAGGCGGTGACCTGGTCGAGCGCCAGGTCGGGGTTGTCGGCGAAGAATGCCTCTATCTGGGCCAGCGTGCGCGGCTCGCGGCAGAAGGACAGAAGCGCCAGGTAGGTTGGGCGCCGGTGGGGCTTCTGGGCGAGCTGGGCGGCGATGCGCCGCTGCGGAGAAAGCAGCTCGACAGCCGCGCGGCCCTCGGGCGTAGTGGCGAGCTCGAAGGACACCACGAGGTCGTCGGCTTCGTCCTGCGAAAGGCCGGCCAAGCGCTCGGGCGTCAGGGGCTTCCCCTGGGCGTCGAGGGGCGTCCTTACGAGGCCGCCCGCGTCCACGAGCATGCCTATCAGGGTGTGAGGGGTCTGCTCGATGTGGCTGAACACGAACTCGTCCTGAGAGGAGATGAAGGCCTCCACCTCGGCGAAGGGGCGGGGCTGCGCGCAGTGGGCAAGCGTCTTGTAAAGCGTCTCGCGCAGCGGGGGCTGCGAGCACACGCAGGTCACGACGGCATCGACGCCGTCCGCGGGGGCGTCCGGTTCCGGACGGTCCGAAGAGGCCGCGTCGGACGGGGCAGGGCCTGCGGCCATCTCCTCGAACGACGCGGGTGCCTCGAACGGGGGGAACGGAGGGCGCTGTCTGCGGGCGGGTGCGGTGCTGGGCATGGGGCGGCCTTTCTCGTGCCCAGACGCGCTCGGACGCGCGGTGGACGTGTGGGGGATGTGGACACCGCCGCGAGCTCTTTCGGCGGCGTCGCGGGGAAGAACGGTCCCCCACCATACCCGCGCGGGCCCCGGCCTGCTACGCAAGGGATTGTCTAAATGCCCGCGCGCATGTCGTCAAAATGGTGGGCCTGCGTCTAGTCAATTCTTGACTATCCGCCCCCACCTGGTATTTGATAAGGTGATTCCACGGGAGGAAGAGGGGGCTACGGTTGGGCAGAGTGCGCGCGGGGTCAGCCGGCTCGGGCAGGATGAGCCAGGCGCTGCAGACTATAGGTGGGGCAGTCCCGGGCCTGGAGCTCATGGGGCTCGCGTGCTGGATGGCGTGGAACTCGATCGCGTTCTCAGGGTCGTTCTGGCTGCACGACATCACCGACAGCCTCAGGTCCGAGAACCTCATCGTGACGCATCTGGTGGCGTCCATAGCGACGCTTGTCGTGTGCGCCGCCGTGCGGCCGACCGGGCGGCTAGTCGAGCACCGGCGGACCGTCTGGCTCGGCGCCGCGCTCGCCGTCGCGGGCAGCGTGCTCATCGTCGTGACCCGCGAGGCGCTGTTTCCCTCGCGGACCCTGTTCAACCTGGGATGTGTGCTGAGCGGCGTGGGCACGACGGTGCTCTTCCTGCGGGCCGCCCCGATGCTGGGGGCCCTTCCCCCGCGCCGCTCTCTCATGTCGCTCATGCTGTGCTCGGTCGTAGGGTCGTGCATCTATTTCTACCTGCACTGCTGTCCTAACGAGGTGGCGACGGTGCTGTTCGCGCTGCTGCCGGTCGCCTCAGCGGCGCTGTACTCCGTGCACGGCGGCCCAGGCGCCTCCGGGACCGCGGCCGGGGAGGACGAGCCAGGCGTCCCCCGCAAGTTCGCGGTGTTCCTCTGCTCGGTGTGCCTGTGCTCGATGGCGCTCGAGGTAATCCGCGCCTACATCCTGATTGAGTTCCCGCCGTCGGTCACCATCGAGTGCAGCGTGACCGCGTACCTGCTGAGCGTCCCGCTGATGCTCGTAGCCCTCGTGGCGCTGGTGCTGGCCCCGAACGCCGGCGTCGCGCGCGCATACCCGGTGGTCGTGTCGGTGCTCGTGGTGTTGCTGAGCGCGATGGGCGCCTTCTCGGTCAAGCCGGTGTTCTTCGCGTCGCTGGCCTCGCTCATCTGCACGTGCTTCAACCTGGTCGTCTGGTCGATGCTCGCATATATCGTCTTCCAGTCGCGGGCGAGCGCCGTGCGGGTCCTGGGGCTGGGCAACGCGATGCTGTCGCTGGGCACCGTCGTCGGCGGCGTCCTGGCGATGGCCTACCAGGCGTCGGAGGTCTCCGATGCCGCGATGCGGGTCGCCCTGGCGGTCCTGGGCGCGGTGGCCCTCGTCGACGTGCTGTTCGTCTTCAACGAGCGGCAGATCTCGCTGCTGCTCCTGCCGATCGACGAGTCGCTGTACGAGCCGGCCGCCGGCCAGGAGGTCAACCACAAGGGGCGGTTCGTGCAGGCGTGCGAGGCCCTGGCCGACGAGAGGGAGCTCTCGGCGCGCGAGAAGGAGGTCTTGGTGGCCCTCGCCCGCGGGCAGACCGCGCAGGAGTTCGCCGAGAAGGAGAGCCTGTCGATCTACACGGTGCGCGCCCACATCCGGTCGGTCTACGCCAAGTTCGGCGTGCACTCGAGCAAGGAGCTCCGCGA
>CAZEAF010000039.1:0-7317 GCA_964510125.1 uncultured Coriobacteriaceae bacterium | reverse complement strand
CTCCTCCTCGGTCGTGAACCACGAGAAGCTGAACCTCACGGCCCCCTGCCGCTCGGTGCCGAGCGCGCGGTGCATGAGCGGGGCGCAGTGGGCCCCGGCCCGCACGCAGATGCCGAAGTCGGCGTCGAGCCTCCCGGCGACCTGACCCGAACCCATCTCGCCCACGTTGAGCGCCACCACGCCGCTGCGGCGTTGCGGGTCGCGCCCGCCGTACAGCCGCACGCCGGGCACCCCCGCGACGCCCTCCTCGAAGCGCCGCACCAGTGCGCGCTCGTGGGCGGCAATCCGGTCGAGACCCGTCGCGCGCACGAACGCCACGCCCGCCGCCAGGCCCGCGATGCCATGGCCGTTGAGGGTGCCGGCCTCCAGGTGCTCGGGCATGGCCGCGGGGTGCTCCTCGTCGTAGCTGTGGGTGCCCGACCCACCCACCTTGAGCGGCGCCACGTCGACGCCCTCGGCGACCGCGAGCCCCCCGGTCCCCTGGGGCCCGAAGAGGCCCTTGTGCCCGGTGAAGCACACGACGTCGAGCCCCTGCGCCGCCATATCGATTGGCTCGAAACCCGCGGTCTGGGCGGCGTCGACGACCAGCAGCGCCCCGTGCTCGTGGGCAATCTGCGCCAGGGCGGCGATGTCGTAGAGGTCGCCCGTGAGGTTGGACGCGTGCGTCACGGCGAGCACGCGCGTGCCGGGGCGCATGAGCGCCCGGACGGCGTCGAGGTCGAGCGAGCCGTCGGGCGCGATGGGCGCGATGTCGAGGGCGACCCCCTGCGACCGCAGCCGGTAGAGCGGCCGCAGCACCGAGTTGTGCGACGCCGCCGTCGTGACCGCGTGGTCGCCGGGGCGCAAAAGGCCGGCGAGCGCGGTGTTGAGCGCCTCCGTCGCGTTCGACGCAAACGCGACCTGCGACGCAGACGGCGCCCCCAGCAGCTGCGCGAGCCCGTCTCGCGCCCGGTAGACCTCCATCGCGGCCGACACCGACGCCTCGTGCACACCGCGCCCCACGCCGCCAAACGACCCCAGGGCGTGTAGGACGGCCTCGGCGACCTCGGGCGGTTTGGTCCGTGTGGTCGCTGCGTTGTCGAAGTAAATCATGCCCATGCGCGCTCCCTCCGCCCGCAGGCCCGTCAGGCCAGCTCCAGGCTAGCACCCTACACTGACCGCACGGAAAAGGTGTGGGGGTTTTCCGCGGGCGCGGCCCCACGATGGCGCCCATCGCCCACAGCCCCGCAGCCGTGCGCCGCATCCCCTATCGCGTTGGGGTAATGTAGCTAGGCAAGATGGCAGAGCACGCCCCCACCGACGACCTTGTGCCGCGCGGCGCAGGGAGACGAGGGAGAAAGACGGATGGGAACCGATAACGCAAGAATCGAGGTCGTCGACCGCCGCGGCACCGACTGCCTCAAGTGGGACCTTCTCGAGAAGGCCTACGGAGACAAGGACCTCATGAGCATGTGGGTGGCTGACATGGACGTCCGCTGCCCCGCCTGCGTGAACGACGCCCTGCGCGCCTACGTGGACAAGGGTGTGTACGGCTATGCGATGCTCGGCAGGCGCTTCACCGCCGCCTTCGCCGGCTGGCAGGCCCGCCGGCACGGCTACGAGGTGGACCCCGCGTGGGTCAAGTACGCGCCGGGCGTCGTGGCTGCCCTGCACTGGTGCGTGCTCTCGATGACCGACCCCGGCGACGCCGTGCTCGTGATGCCGCCGGTCTACTACCCTTTCTTCGGCGCCGTAGAGGATTGCGGGCGGCGGCTCGTCGAGAGCCCGCTGCGGTTTGACGGCGAGCGCTGGTCCATGGACCTCGCCGACGTCGAGTGCGCGGTCGCGGAGAACAACGTGAGGATGCTCCTGTTATGCTCGCCCCACAACCCCGTGAGCCGCGTCTGGACGCGCGACGAGCTCGAGGGCCTGCTTGCGGTGTGCAACCGCCACGGCGTCGTGGTGGTGTCCGACGAGATCCACCAGGACTTCGTCTTCGGCGACGCCCGTCAAACCCCGCTGGGCGCCCTGCAGGCCGAGCGCGTCGTGATGCTGACCTCGCCGAGCAAGACCTTCAACCTCGCAGGCCTGTGCAACGCCGTGGCCGTAATCCCCGACGCCGGCCTGCGCGAGCGATGGACGGCCTTTGCCAAGGGCCTCGGCGTGAGCAACGGCAGCTCGCTCGCCTACATCGCCGGCGAGGCAGCTTACCAGCAGGGCGACGCGTGGCTCGACAGCCTGCTCTCCTTCATCGACGGCAACTTCCGCACGATGCGCGACACCCTGCTCGCCGGCGCGCCCGGGCTGCGCATAGCCCCGCTCGAGGGCACCTACCTCATGTGGGCCGACTTCGGGGCCTACCTGGCGGCCGACGAGCTCAAGGGGTTCTTCGTACGGGACTGCCGCATCGCGGTGGACTACGGGAGCATGTTCCGCGGCGCGGCGGGCACCTGGGCGCGCTTCAACCTGGCGACCGACCCCGCCATGGTGCGCCAGGCGGCCGAGGCGGTCGTCACGGCCCTGGCGGCCCGCCCCCGGGCCTAGCCCGCCGGCGGCCTGGCGCGCGGGGTGCCGGCAGGTGTCTGCCCACCGGCCACCCACACGCCAGGCCGCGCAGCTGCCGCCCCGCCTAGGCTGAGCGACGGCCGGCCTCCTTGAAGTTCTCCTTGGCGACGCTAATCATGAGCTTGATGCGGTTGAGCTGGTTGACCTCGGAGGCGCCGGGGTCGTAGTCCACCGCCACGATGTTGCTCCCGGGGTGCTGGCGGCGCAGCTCCTTGATCGTGGCCTTGCCCACCACGTGGTTGGGCAGGCAGGCGAAGGGCTGGGCGCAGACGATGTTGGGCGTGCCGGTCTCGATCAGCTCGACCATCTCGGCCGTGAGCAGCCAGCCCTCGCCCATGTTGTTGCACAGGGACAGGATGGTCTTGGCCTTCTCGCCCAGCTCGAAGATGTCGCCGTAGGGCTCGAACCGGTCGCTGGCCGCCAGAATCTTGTTGACGGGCGCGCGCATCCAGTTGACCAGCTTGATGAGGGCGCCGCGGGTGAGCACCTTCCTGGTGGAGGCGCCCAGCTCCTCCTTCTGGTTCTCGGCCCCGGCCAGGCCGAAGAGGAAGAAGTCCATGAGGCCGGGGACGTTGGCCTCGCAGCCCTCGCGCTCGATGACCTTGACCACCTCGTTGTTGGCCGTCGGGTGGAACTTGACCAGGATCTCGCCCACCACGCCGACGCGGGGCTTGGACCGGTCGTTCACCAGGGGCAGCTTGTCAAACTCGGCGATGCAGTCGCGCGTGAGCTTGGTCAGGCTGGCCCGGGTAATCTTGGGCGCGACCTCGCGGGCGCGGGCCATCCACTTGTCGTAGAGGGCGTCGGCGCTGCCGGGCTCGGCCTCATAGGGGCGGGTCCGGTAGAGGGCCTGCATGATGACGTCGCCGAAGATGATGCTGTAGAAGCCGGCCTTGAGCATGGGCACCGAGACGTTGAAGCCGGGGTTGCTCTCGCCCGTGCTCGCCACGGCCAGGCTGATGACCGGGATGTTGGCGTGGCCGGAGTCCTTGAGGGCCTTGCGGATCAGGGCGATGTAGTTGGTGGCACGGCAGCCGCCGCCGGTCTGGGTGATGACGACGGCCAGCCTGTCGGTGTCGTAGCGGCCGCTCTCCACGGCCTCCATGATCTGGCCGGTCACGAGGATCGAGGGGTAGCAGATGTCGTTGTTGACGTAGCGCAGGCCCGCCTCCACGGCGCCGTGGTCGACGCTGGGCAGCAGGACCAGGTTGTAGCCGTTGGCGGTGAAGACCTCCTTGACCAGGTCGAAGTGGATGGGCGACATCTGCGGGGCGATGATGGTGTAGCCCTCGTCCTTCATCTGCTTGGTGAACTGGACCTTGGGGAAGGCCGAGGACGAGCTCTGCCTCTGGACGGGCACGTACCGGACGCCCGCCGGGTCGCCCCCCTGCTCGGCGACGCGGGCGCGCTCGGCAGCCAGCAGGGCCGCCTCCTTGTCGCGCAGGGCAGCGAGCAGGGACCGGATGCGGATGCGGGCCGCGCCCAGGTTGGAGACCTCGTCAATCTTGAGGACCGTGTAGATCTTGCCGCTGACCTCGAGGATCTCCTGGACCTCGTCGGTCGTGAGGGCGTCCAGGCCGCAGCCGAAGGAGTTGAGCTGGATGAGGTCCAGGTCGTTGCGGGTGGCCACGAAGCGGGCGGCGGCAAAGAGGCGGGAGTGGTACATCCACTGGTCCACCAGACGGATGTCGCGCTCAGGCCGGTGCAGGTGGGACACGGAGTCCTCGGTGAGCACGGCGAGGCCGAAGGAGTTGACCAGCTCGGGGATGGAGTGGTTGATCTCGCGGTCGTTGTGGTAGGGGCGGCCGGCAATCACGATGCCGTGGGCGTGGTGGTCCTCCATCCACCTGAGCGCGTCCTCGCCCGCCTTGCGCATGTCGGCGGAGAAGCGGTCGGACTCGTCCCAGGCGGCGTCCACGGCGGCGTCGACCTCGGCGCGGGTGAGGGCGGGGCCGGTCATGCGGCCGATGCCCTGGGCTGCGTCGGCGGCCCGCTTGGTCTGCAGGAGGTCGTAGAGCCGGCGCTTGAGCTCCTTGCGGTCGTTGTAGGGGACGAAGTCGTTCATGAACTGGACCTTCTCGGTGCGCAGCTCGTCGATGTTGAGCTTGAGCGCCGTGGGGTAGCTCATGACGATGGGGCAGTTGTAGGAGTTGTTGGCCGCTTCGTCCTCCTTGCGCTCCCAGCGCACGCTGGGCATCCAGATGAAGTCGACGCCGCGGTCGATCAGGTCCATGACGTGGCCGTGGGAGAGCTTGGCCGGGTAGCAGACGCTCTCGGAAGGCATGGACTCGATGCCGGCCTCGTAGGTCTTCTTGGACGAGACGCCCGAGAGTTCCACGCGAAAGCCCAGCTTGGTGAAGAGGGTGAACCAGAAGGGGTAGTCCTCGTACATGTTGAGGGCGCGCGGGATGCCCACGGTGCCGCGGGTGGCCTCCTCGGCCGACAGGGGCTCGTAGTCAAAGAGGCGGTGGCTCTTGTACTCGAAGAGGTTGGGCGCGCCCGAGGCGTTCTTCTTGTGGCCCGCGCCCCGCTCGCAGCGGTTCCCGGTCACGAAGCGCCGGCCGCCGTCGAAGATCGAGATGGTGAGCAGGCAGTTGTTGGCGCATTGGCCGCAGTGGGCCGACTTGTGCTTGACCTGCAGGTTGTCGATCTGCTCGCGGGAGAGCATGTGCGAGACGCCGTCCTTGCCGGCGCGGTCGCGGGCGAGCAGGGCGGCCCCGTAGCAGCCCATGTTGCCGGCGACGTCGGGGCGGAAGGCCTTGATGCCGGTGAGGTTCTCGAAGGCGCGCAGGACGGCGTCGTTCAGGAAGGTGCCGCCCTGGACGATGGCCTTCTTGCCAATCTGGCTGGTGTCGCGCAGCTTGATGACCTTGAAGAGGGCGTTCTTCATGACCGAGTAGGAGAGGCCGGCCGAGATGTCGCCCACGGTGGCGCCCTCCTTCTGGGCCTGCTTGACGCGGGAGTTCATAAAGACCGTGCAGCGGCTGCCCAGGTCGACGGGGTGCTGGGCCGTGAGGGCCGCCTGGGCGAACTCCTGGACCGTCATACCCATGGAGTCGGCGAAGGCGCTGATGAAGGACCCGCAGCCCGAGGAGCAGGCCTCGTTGAGCATCATGTGCTCGATGACGCCGTCCTTGACCTGCAAGCACTTCATGTCCTGGCCGCCCACGTCCAAGATGAACTCCACGCCGGGCAGGACCTCCTGGGCGCCGCGCAGGTGGGCGACCGTCTCGATCTCGCCCGAGTCGGCGTGCAGGGCCTCGATGAGCAGGCCCTCGCCGTAGCCCGTGCAGGTCAGGTGGCCGATGGTGCAGTCCTCGTTGAGGTGGTCGAAGAAGTCGTCGATGAGGGTGCGGGCCGTGCCCAGGACGTCGCCCTTGTTGGGGCCGTACCAGGTGCGCAGGAGCTGGCCGTCCTCGCCGATCACCGCCCCCTTCATGGTGGTGGAGCCGGCGTCGATGCCGATGAAGACGCGGCCGTGGTAGGAGGCCAGGTCGCCCTTGGGCACGACCTCCAGGGAATGGCGGGCGTCGAACTCGTCGCGGTCGGCCTGGGTCGGGAAGAGGGGGGCCAGGCGCTGGACCTCGGAGCCCTGCGTGTCGCCCAGGCTCTCCAGCTCGCCGACGAGCTCGGGGAAGGAGGTCTTCTTGGTCGAGACGGCAGCCAGGGCCGCGCCGCAGGCCACGAAGAGGTGGGCGTTCTCGGGGCAGATCATGTGCTCGTCGTCCAGATTCAGGGTCACGCGGAAGCGTTTGCGCAGCTCGGACAGGTACTGGAGGGGGCCGCCCAAAAATGCCACGTGGCCGCGGATGGGACGGCCGCACGCCAGGCCCGAGATGGTCTGGGTCACGATGGACTGGAAGATGGAGGCGGCCAGGTCGGCCGGGTCGGCGCCCTCGTTGAGCAGGGGCTGGATGTCCGTCTTGGCGAAGACGCCGCAGCGGGAGGCGATGGGGTAGATCATGGTCGACTTCTTGGCCATCTCGTTGAGGCCGCCCGCGTCGGTGTGGAGCAGGGAGGCCATCTGGTCGATGAAGGCGCCCGTGCCGCCGGCGCAGGTGCCGTTCATGCGCTGCTCGATGCCGTTGTCGAAGTAGATGATCTTGGCGTCCTCGCCGCCCAGCTCGATGGCCACGTCGGTCTTGGGGATGAAGGTCTGCACGGCCGCCTTGGAGGCGATGACCTCCTGGACGAACTCCACGCCCAGCCAGGTGGACAGGAGCAGGCCGCCCGACCCGGTGATGGAGACGCCCAGGCGCGCGTCGCCGAAGACCTTTGCCGCCTCCAGGAAGAGGGCGCGGGCCGTGGCGCGGACGTCGGTGTGATGGCGCTGGTAGCTGGCGTAGACGATCTCGTTGTGCTCGTCCACGACGGCGACCTTGACCGTGGTGGAGCCCACGTCGATGCCCAGGCGCAGGTTGGCGCCGGTCCAGTCCTTGCCGGGCCCGGGCGTGATCTCCACGGAGGTGGCGGCCTCGGCCTCGGCTTCCGCCTGTGTCTGGGCGGCCAGGCGGGCCCTCTCGGCGGCCAGCTCGTCCAGCCCGGCGTCGGCGGCGGGGTCCAGGATGGATGCGGGGTTGGGGTCGTCGGCGGCCGAGCAGGCTGAGGGCTCAGGGCTGGTGACCGAGGCGGGCGTGGCCGACGTGCTGGCGCGGCGGGAGGCGGCTGCGGCGGGGCCGGCGCCAGAGACCAGGCCGGCACCTGCGGCGATGCCCTCGGCGAAGGACCGCTTGATGTCGGCGACCTCCTCGGGGCTGAGCGGCGCCGGCTTGG
>CAZEAF010000038.1:9987-14706 GCA_964510125.1 uncultured Coriobacteriaceae bacterium | reverse complement strand
CGTAACGCACCTCCCCTGTTACACCCCCTGTTACGCCCGGGGTGGCTGGCCGAGCTCCTCGAGCAGGTCGATGAGCTGCTGGCGGCTGTGGACGTCGAGCTTGGCGTACAGATGGCGCGCATGGGTCCGCACGGTGCTCTCGGAGAGGCAGAGCTTATCCCCGATGACGCTTTTGCTGCGGCCTTGGGCGAGAAGCCGGGCGATGTCGAGCTCGCGCTGCGTGAGCTGGTACAGCCGTCCCGCTTCGCCGAGGGCCGCCTCGAGGTCTATGGCATCGCTCAGCGCGCGGTCGTCAGGCTGGCTGGCAGGCGCCGGCGAGGCGGGTGCGTGCCCGCTGGGAGCCATGGGGCCGGTCGGGGCATAGGCTGCCGGCGGGACCGACGCCCGGAGGGACCCGGCGTCCGCGTTCCGCCGCAGCTCGGAGAAGAAGGGGCGCGTGCGCGGGATGGAATCGTTGATGAGCAGGGTCATGCTCACGGCCAGGGCGACAACCATCACGACCGCCCAGAGCATGGGAGCGGTGTTGTGCGGCCCGGCGAGGAGGATGGCCACGCGCCCCACCTCCCGGGGGAGCAGGTGGGCGGCCCACACGCACCCAAGTGCCACGTAGCCGGGGACCGACGAGTTGCGCGCGATGTCGTAGCTGCTGAACCACATGACGCCCAGGGCGAATGTGTTCGCTATGGTGACAAGCGTGGAACCGGTCTCCATGAGCAGGGAGTCCTGCCCGGCGAGAAGGAGGACGCCAATGCCGAGGAAGGCGACGAGCGCGGCCCAGAGGACCGAGAAGCGAAGGCCCCCTCGCCGCACGAGGGCCCACCAGATAAGCAGCAGGCACAGCGCACAGGTCCCGAACTGGTGGAGCGCCTGGAACGGCACCGACAAGCTTATCGACTCGCCAAAGGGAAAACCGCGCGCAAAGCCCATCGCCAGGTTGAAAAGCGCGATGCCGCCGAGCAGGCGGACGAAGGTCGACCGCGATTCCGCGTCATAGGGGAGCGCGCCCGTGCCCGGGGTCTGCTCGGCCGGGCCCTCTCGCATGCCCCCGGGCTCGCTGCGGTCGAGGACCAGCATGGCGGACCGGAAGGCGACGAGTGAGACCGCCGGCATGAACATGGCGACGAGATGGGCCGTGGCCTGCGGGGCCAAGCCGATGAGAAAACCGGCGACGCAGCTCAGGGCCAGGCAGGCAAAGGCGTAGAAGCAGGCTTGTCGTATGGGGAGGCGCTCGAAGAACTCGATCCACATGCCGCCGCCCCAGATGATGCCGAACCCCGCCAGGAGGCAGGCGGCCCACAGGAGCCCGTTCAGGCCGGTCTCGGTGTGTCCTAGAAACAGCACGCTCGCCAGCGTCATCGCACCGACGGAGACGACGGCGAGCGTGTTCTTTGCCCGCCGGGAGAAGCCCCAGTGTACGGTTGCGGCCAGCATGGCGAGCATGATTACGACGCGCAGGATGTTCGCGGTGACGGTGATAATACCGGAGTCGGTCGAGGCGTAACGGTCGTAGATTGAGCATTGCAGCCAGACCCGGACGGCGGCAAGGCCGAGGAAGCAGGGGGAGAACTGGGCGAAGATGTCGCCCAGTGCATGGGAGGAGCTCAATACAGCGGAACCGCCGCGGTTATGTCCGGACGCTGCAACGTCTTCTGCCATGCAACCTACTCTCTTCGTCTTGCCGTGATAGGCACCCCCGTGACGCCGTCACCGCATTGTCGAGGCTGTTCCCGCAGGATGTCTCTCAAGTATACGGGCAAAGGCGGCTTCGGTGCACGGGGGCCGAGGAGCAGGGGTCGAAGGCCGAAGAGCGGGGGCCGAAACGCAAAAGGGCCGTTACTCGCCGTAAGCCTCGTCATAGGTGAGCCAGCCCTCAGGGGTCACAGGCTCGTCGTGGCACTGGGTGCAGGTCAAGACCGGCGTCTCGTCGACGCGGTGGCAGTCGGTGCAGGCGACGGCGCCATGCTGGACGGCGTGCTGGTTGAAGTCGTCTCCGTCGACGACGATGTCGGCGAGGTCGTCACGGTCGACGGGAAGGATGCCCAGATAGGCGAGGGCGCTCATCGCGGCCTGGTGCCCGAAGACGTTGATGTCGCAGATGGCGTTGCCGCCCAGGCGGTTGCCGCCGTGGATGCCGCCGGTCACCTCGCCGGCAGCGAAGAGGCCGGGGATGGGGTTGCCGTCGGTGTCAAGCACCTCGGTGTCGGTGTTGATGCGTAGGCCGCCCATCGTGTGGTGGATGCCAGGGGCGACCTTGATGGCGTAGAAGGGGACGTTGACAATGGGGTTGCGGCTCTCGGTGCGGCCCATGGGGTCATCCTCGCCGTTCTCGATGGCGTCGTTGTAGGTGGCCATCGTGGCAAGGAATGCATCGGAGTCGACGCCCATGAGCTCGGCGAGCTCCTCGAAGGTGTCGGCGGAAAGGGCGAGGCCTCGCTTCACGAACTTGTTCTCGATGGAGGTGTTGGCGTCGTAGACCTCCTTGTCGAACACGGCGTATGCCCAACCGCCGGGTTGCTCCCACTCGGCCGCGGAGACCGCATCGCGGGTCAGGAGCTCGTTGGTGAAGCGCAGCCCGTCAGCGTTGACGAGCACAGCGCCATCGCCGCGGATGCCCTCGGACAACAGAATCGAGGTGCCCTGCTCGACGGTGGGGTGGACCTGGATCTGGTCGATGTCGACGACGTCGGCACCCACGGCCTGGCCCATGACGATGCCGTCGCCCGTCGCGCCAGGCTGGTTAGTGGTCACGGCCTCGAGCAGCTCGGGACGGTACTGGGCGAGCATCTGGTGGTTGGCGCCGAAGCCGCCGGCGGTGATAACGACGACCTTCGAGGCGAACGCGGTCTGGGCGCCGGTGCGCAGGTCGGTCGCACGGACGCCGCACACCGCGCCGTCCTTCATGAGGATTTCGTCGACGCGCATCTGGGTGACGGCCGCGACGCCGCGCTGCTCGCACTGGGCGCACATGCGCTTGACGAGATAGGCGCCCACCGCGCTGCCGTCTTCGGGGCGGTGGATGCGCTTCACCGACGCGCCGCCCGAGATGCCCAGGCGGTTCAGGACCATGCCGCGCTGCTCGAGGCGCTCGAGGGCGGCGTTGGAGTTCTCGCACATGAAGGTGATGAGGTCCATGTCGCCCAGGTCGTGGCCGCCCGCGAAGGTGTCGGCCGCGAACAGCTCGACGCTGTCCTCGATTCCCTCCGCCTCCTGATACTTGGTCCCGCAGGCATTCATGCCGCCCTCGGCGCACACGGTGTTGCCGCCGGCGACGGCCATCTTCTCGAGCAGCAGCACGCGGGCCCCGCCGTCATGCGCGTCCATGGCGGCGTTCATGCCCGCGCCGCCCGCGCCAACGACGATGACGTCATACGTGCCGCCTGTGGCCTCGACGGTGGGGGTCTCTTTTGCGGCGGAGGCGTGCGCCGAGGCGGCCGAGAGGGCTGCGACGGCGCCCATGCCCAGGGCCCCGGTCACAAACATGCGGCGGCTCATCGGGCGGGTGGGGGCGGGTGTGGCGAGGTTGGCTTGCATGGCAGTTTCCTTTCCTTGGTTCGTGCTGTGGGCTTTGGTCTGCGGGCGCTCCGGCGGTCGTGCGGGGCGGCCGCGGGTGGGCGGCGCCCAGTCACATGAGGCGCCCGGGCGGACGCTCCTGCGGGCGTGCGGCGCCCTGCCGTATGCCGATGGCCAGTCTTGCATGCCGCACCCGCTTCACACTCGTCCGAAAGGGGGTCCGCCCCATCGTCCGAATCGTGCGAGATATGTCACCCGCTCGTTGTTTGCGCTGGTAGGCATGCGTAACGCGCCGCGGCCCTCGGCGTAACGCACCCCCGTTACGCAGGCATCCCCAAAGGCGCCCCAAACGCCCCAAGGGGTCCCCAAGGCTCCCCAAGCCACACTCGAGGCAATCACAGAACCCGGCGCGAGGGCACCGGGCAGGCCTCGAGAGGGGGAAGGGTCATGAGTCGCTACAGAGATGTGCGCGTGCAGGTTCCCAACCGACCCGAAGGGGTGTCCATCACCTCGGCGGCCAAGGCGCCGCGCAGTAACGCGCTGGCCATCCTTGCCGTCGTCGCAGGCGAGGTGGCCTCCTGCGTGCTCAACTTCAAGTCGTTCGAGCTCCTGCTCGGCGGCAACCTCACGGGCTCCGGCCTGGTCGACGCCGCCTCCCGGGCCGCGGGCTTCTCCAACGGCATCATTGCCCTGGTGGCTGCCATCTTCCTGGGCGTGGCCCTGATCGTGGCCTCCTGGCTGGCCGGCCAGTCCCGCAAGCCCCTGATTCCCCTGGTCATCTGCGGGGTCATCTGCGCCATCGCCTTTGCCGCCCGCCTGGTGGGCACCTACACGTCCATGTCCCTCCAGCACCAGGACGACACCATCCGCTCGCAGGTAATCTCTGAGGCGACGACAAACGAGCTGGTCGCAGCCCTGGTCTTTGCCTTCGCCACTGCCCTGGCCATGGTCGTCACCATCTACGCCACCTACACCATCACCAAATGGAACCGCCGGTCCAAGGCCCACGCCCAGCATCTGACCGCCCGCTCCCAGCTCATGGAGCAGCGTGCCGCCGATGAGGCCTACATCTGCGCCCATGAGAACGAGCAGGTCGACTACTCGCCCCTGGTGGAGGCCTATGCGGAATGCCTGGGCAAGATTGAGTCCAACGTGGACTACACCGACCGCTACATGGAGCAGTACGTGGACCACCTGCGCGAGAACACC
>CAZEAF010000038.1:6084-9887 GCA_964510125.1 uncultured Coriobacteriaceae bacterium | reverse complement strand
CCTCGGCGGCAGCGAACCAGACCCTGGCGAACCGGGCCACAAGCACCGGCGACTCGGCTCGCAGAGAGCAGACCCGCAGCCTGGACAGGGTGTCCGCACCTGTCGACCGCGATAACGTCGTGGCCTTTGCCGAAAGGGAGGCGAACTAACATGACCCGTATGTCCCGCAAGCTCATGTCCCAGGCGCCCGCCGCCGACGCCGCTTGCCCCGTCTCCGGCTTTCCTGCCAGCTCACACCCCGCCGCCGACGCGCGCCCCGCCCGCATCGCCATCAGCCTGGCCGGCCTCGCCGCCGCGGCGGTCCTGACCCTAGCCCTGACCGGATGCGGGGCCCAGGCCGATTCCATCTCGGTCAACGCCGCAATCGTCTGCGGCAACACCGACAACCAGGCTGTGTATGACTACAGCGTGCTCGACAGCTCAACCTCGGGCAACGAGGCCAATTCCGACATCTCCCTGCGCAACGTGGCCCTGTCTGGCGGCAAGGTGGCGGTCATCGAGGCGGACGGCTCCCCTTACTCCGTGCTCGGCAGCGCCCAATCCGCCGCGCCCGAGAGCGTCGAGGCTCAGACCCGCACCTCGCAGGCCGACAAGATCGTGGATGCCTTCATCGACGTGTGCGCCAACCAGGCCCAGCCCCGCTGCGACCAGACTGACCTGCTCGGCGCCATCAGGTGCGCGTCCGACGCCATCTCCCAGACCGAGGGCACCCACGTCATCCATGTCTTCCACACCATGCTGCCCACCGCCGGCCTCATTAACCTGGCCGAGCATCCCGACTGGGTCGCCTGGGCCAGCGAGTCCGCCTCCGAGGCCCACTCCCAGCTGGTGGATGCCGCGGCCTCCGAGCTGCCCGACCTTTCCGGCATTGACGTGGTCCTCATCCACGAGGGCAACACCACGGCCCCGCAGGCCCAGCCCTCCGACGGCCAGCGCCGCGCCCTCGAGGACCTGTGGAGCCAGATTCTGACTGCCTGCGGCGTGGGCGAGGTCCGCTTCGTCTCCGACCAGGTGGCCACGGCCGACGACGCCTACGATTACGAGGGCTCGGTCGACACGGTCGAGCTGCCCCAGGTCAGCGTAGACTTCACGGCCTCCGTGTCCCAGTCTGTCCAGGAGTCCGAGCCCGAACCTGAGTCCGACCCTGAGCCTGAGGCCGCCTCCGAGCCCGAAGCCCAGCCGGTCACCATCGAGTATGCCGACTCCGAGGTGGGCTTCATCCCCGACACAGCCTCCTTCATCGACGAGGCGGCGGCCCAGGCGGCAATCGAAGGCCTGGTGGACTCCCTCAAGTCCGACCCCGCCATGACGGTGACCCTCTACGGCAGCGTCGCCGGCTCCAGCAACTACTCCGAGCAGGCCTCCCTCGACCTCTCTCAGGCCCGGGCGTACGCGGTGGCGGCCCTCATCATCCAGGAGGGCATCGACCCGGACCGCGTGCAGGTCGAGGGGCTGGGCGTCGGCAGCAACGAGTACGTGCAGCACATCCCCGACCTCGATGCCGATGGGACCCAGAACGAGAACGCCCAGGCCAATCGCCGCGTCGTCGCCGTCTGCACCACGCAGGGACTGGCAGGCTAGCGCCACAGGCAGCCCGGCAAGCCCGATTGGCAGGCTAGCGCCACAGGCAGCCCGGCAAGTAGGCCGGCTCGGAAGGCGCGGCCGCCCACACCGACCAGAAGGAGGAAATCATGGCCATCATAGGACGCCACATCGACAACAAGGTCAAGGTCTCGGACGCCGGCATCACTCCCAACATCAAGTCGGTCTCCGATGAGGTGGACCAGCTCGTGGCCGACCACGGCATGCTCACGGCCGAGGACCTGCAGCTTTTGGTGGCCCGTCTGGAGCGCGCGGTCGAGATGGACCTGCCCATCGTCGAGGCCTTTGATCGGGTGAACCGGCTCGACCCCATCGCCGACCAGGTCAAGAAGGCCCGCGCCGAGATTTCCCAGCTGGACGGGGAGATTGCAGCCCTGGACAAGATGATTGAGAAGGAGCTTGCCAGCATGGTGAGCCGTCACGCCGAGGAGGTGGACGATGTCAAGAGCTAGCAGCAGGAAGCGCGCCGCCCGGGTCGCCAGGGCCCAGGCCCGCCAAGCCGGCAAGGGTCGCTCCAAGCTGGCCCACGCGCCCGAGATGAGCGCCAAGACGACCCTGCGCCAGCGTATGGGCGCCCGCATGGCAGGCCGTCACGACCGCAAGGTGGTGCAGGTGGGGCCGGATAAAACGGCCCAGTCCGCCTGGATTAGCCGCCAGCGGGCCCACTACTCCTCGATGGTATCCGCCCAGGCCACAGCCGCCGGCAACGACGTCGTGTCCGTCGAGGCAGCCCTGGCCCGCGCCCGGGGCGTCTACCACAGGATGCTGGACGAGTGGCACGAGGACCTGCGCGGGGCCGACGAGGCCAAGACCGCCAGCGCCTACCGGGTCCTCGACGAGGTCCACGCCTGCCTGGCCGACGCTGTGAGCACGGCAGACGCCACGGTGACCGAGCTCGGCGGCTGCGCCCAGACGGCCCAGGACCTGCTGAGCGAGCTGGCCTACACCTACCTGCGCGCAGCCAGGCAGCAGGCCTGCAAGGTGGAGGCCCTGCCCGAGAGCGCCCTGGCCAAGAGCCTGGCCGTCCGCGTGGAGGCCGCCCGCCGCGAGCTCCACACTACCTTTGAGCAGCACATCCGCGAGAGCTCCAACGGTACTAGGGCCATGAGGGGCGCTGCGTAGGCAGAGCCGCCCAGCCCCGGCCGGTTGCCATGGGGTCGGGGCTGGGCCAAAATGGGCAGTGCAGAAACACACATGGAATTGGCGGGCTCAGCAGGCCAAAAAGACAGATTGCAAAGGGAGGCCGGCATGACGGACGGGCGAGTGGGCGAGGGGCGGGTTGTGTTCGGCGTGGCAGTGTCGCTCACGCGGGGCCTCACCGACAACGTGGGCCGCGGGGACCTGGGCATCACCAGGACCGGCTTGGCCGCCCTGATTATGAGCCAGATTGGGCCGCGCTTCTCCGACCCCGACCCCATGGCGCGCGGGACCAGCGAGCCCGGCAGCGCCACCGGCCGCCGCTGGACCGCCGAGAACCACAGCTGGGACGCCTACCGCCGCGGTGCCTTCGACGACCACATGGACGCGGTCCTGACGGTGGGACCCGACCTAGCGACCCTCTCGTCCGACGAGGCCCGCGAGGTCCGCAGGTGGCTGGGCGGCCCGGTCCCGGCTAGCTGGCGCATGAAGCTGGATGGCGGGTCGCGCGAGCTGGAGGGTTTCCCCTTCTTCGGCCTCAACTGGGACTTTGCCGGTGCGGGTGTCGAGGGCTGGAACCCTTCGGCCGGCTTTGCCAAGAACGCCTACCTCCTGTCCGGCCTGCCCCTGGAGCCGGCCTGGTTCACCCGCGGCATCGGCCCTCATGGCGAGTACCTCCTGCGTACCCTGCCCGTGGGCCTCTTCTCGACTCGCAAAGACGATGGCTACCCCTTTGACAAGGACTCAGAGCAGGGCCTGTGGGAGTCCATGATTGTGGGGCGGCCCCTGGACGTGGCCTGCCGCAACGGCGCCTTCGACGACATGGACGAGAGCCCCGACGTCTTGGAGTTCGCCCTGACCCTGCCCTTTGTGGCAGCCTCGGCTCTAGCCGCGCAGGTGGGGACGGGCGAGACGAACGCGGCGGGCGCCGGTGGGGCCGCAGGGACAGGCGCAGCCTGCCAACTGGTGGAGCGCTTCGCTAACGCCACGGTGTTCTCCAAGCGGGGCCGCCAGCTCACCGACGAGCTTGGGCCCGGCGAGCAGGGGGACCGGCCCGACCAGCC
>CAZEAF010000038.1:0-5984 GCA_964510125.1 uncultured Coriobacteriaceae bacterium | reverse complement strand
ATGGGCTGGCCGGACGACGTCCTGGCCGCCGCCCAGGTGGTCTCCCGCGCCCTCGTCCGCTACGTCCTGGCCCCCCAGGCGGCCGGCGGCCTCTTCCGCGCGGTCTGCGAGTGCCTGGGCATGCGCTCTGACGACCCCTACCTGGCCGCGGTTGCCGCCTGGGCCTCTGACCTGCGCGAACGTGGTACCCGCCGGGGTGGGGCGGCCATTGCCTACGCCGATGTGTACACCCGCCCCACCTACCTGGGTGACGACCCCATCGCCTGGCTGGAGGACGTGGGCGCCTCTGCCGAGCCCGGCCTGCTCGCCAGCGCGGAGAGCGGGGCGGGCAAGTCCACCATGGCCCGCGGCCTGGCGGCGCTGGTCGCCAGCCTGCGCCAGGCCCTGGTGAGCGGCTGGCTGGACCAGGTCCTGGGCGACGCTGACCTCTCGACCATGGCCGAGGGCCCCCGCGCCATCGCGGCCTTCGTGCGCGCCTTCGTCCCTCCCCAGCTGCGGCCGCAGGCGGGCCGTCTCGCCCGCTACGTGCCGGTGTTCGTGACCCAGCCCGAATGGGACACGGACAAGACCTCCTTCGCCCGCATCGAGCAGGTCTCCTCGCTCGACGAGTTCTTGTTCGACAGCCCAGCGCGGCGCCCGGTGGGCCAGGACACGGCCGAGGTCTTTGCGGCTGGCAAGCCCGGTCGCGACGCCTTCAACGCCTTGGCCTCCAGCGGCCGGTGCCTGCTCATCGTTGACTCCATAGATGAGGTTCCCTTTGCCCACCGCGATGCCTACATGGGCCTTGTCCAGCGCTTCTGCGCCGAGCGAGGCGTGTGCCGCTTGCTGCTCACCAGCCGCCAGCTGCCCGTGGACCAGCAGACCGAGCTGCGGGGCCTGGCCCGCTACCACGTCACGGAGATGAGGCCCATGCCCGAGGACTCCTCGCGCGAGCTGTTCGACCGCATGGCTGCCATCTGGCGCCGGCGCGGCCTGAAATCGCTCGTCTCCTTTGACGACCTGCGCTCCGAGCCCGGCTTTGCCACCATGCTGGCCAACCCCATGGTGCTCACGCGCGTCTCGGACACGGCTTTCACCAGCCCCGAGAACCTAGACGTCTACCGGGTCTTGGTGGACGTGACCGAGCGCATGCGCAAGTACGAGGGCGGCCCCACCGACGACGAGCGCTACGATGACGAGGCCATCGGCCGGCTGGCCATCGACATGGGCACCCCGGCGGCCGGCGGCGTGGACGACACCTACTTCATCAGGCGCTTCGCCCAGTATCGGGCCGAGGCCTCGGGCACCAGGCAGCCGATGGACGAGGCGGCGACACGCGACATCTTGGACACCATCGTAAGTCGGCGCGGCATCATCGCCCACGAGCAGCGCCGCATCCGCTTTGTCTGGCGGCCGGTCCAGGCCTGCTGCATGGCTCGGCTGGTCGTGGGCCGCTTCCTGGACACCATCGACGAGGAGGACACGGCCAGGGCGGCGCGGGAAGGTCTGGCAGACGTGGACCGGATGATGGGAGACGCGGCAGGCGTGAGCTGGGAAAACGCTCAGGATATGCCAGCCAGCGCCATCGCTGTCCTGCTCATCCTCTCCTGCGAGCGGCTGCCGGGCGCAACACAGGCCTGGGATGAGTTCCGCCGGTCGGTGGCCCGACGGGCCGTGGACGGCTACGTGTACGGGGACGAGGGGCGACGGCGGGCCTGTGCCGCCATGATTTCGCAGGTGAGGACCTTCGAGTTCGGAAAGCCCCTGGACCTGCCCGAGCACGCACAAGACTGGATGGCCGCGACCACGGCCTGGACGAGGGACGGCGAGTGAGATGACGCATGACGAGAGCACGGCCGAGCAGGCTCTGGAGGAACTTCTCAAAGCGGGTGCGGAAGGCGCATTCGGCGCAGGCGAGGACCCCGCACCGGCAGACGCCGCTTGGGACCGGGTCAAGCGGGTCATATGCGAGGACATGGAGACCCACGGGGTCGCCTTCTGCGAGGATGACGAGGACGGCCCCTGGCTCACCTACGGGGTCATGTCCGAGAACGGCTCCCACATCCTGCGCGTCCGCGTCACCTACGTGCGCCGGGCCGAGTGCGTTACGGTAAAAGTGTCGTACCCCTTCTATATAGCGCAAGAGAATATGCTTTTTGCCAATGACTATGTGAACATCGAGAACTTCCGTATGCGTTTCACGCGGCTCACCCTGGACCGTCGCGACGGCGAGATAAACATGTACCTCACCATTCCCTGCATCTCCGCGGCTGACTTCGCCCAAAGGGCGGCCCACCTGGCGGTTTGCCGTCTGGCCCAGCAGGCGGGCGAGGGCAAGGGTACGGGCGAGATGTACGGCGCCCCTCAGCTGGAGGAGTTGGTGGGCATCACCATCAGCGCTGCCAACGACCGTTTCGACGACCTTTTGGCCCTGTCCTATTACAGCGACAAGGGTCCCAGCGAGGAGGCCGTGTCGCGGGCAATCCAGGACGTCGAGAACGCCGCGGACGCGCTGGCGCCCTATGTCAAGGGCGAGGCCAGGCTCGACGGCCGGACCGGGGCCCAAGACGCACAAACGAGCCAGTGAGCCGGCAAGACGCCATGGACGTGAGAGCCTACGAGCAGGCCCTGGCCCGGGCCAGCCTGCGCACCCCCTGGGAGATGTGGTCCACGCGCGCATCCGACAGCCGCGACGCCGTCCGCAGCTGGTTCGACGCCGGTGGGTTCCCCCTGCCTTTGACGCGGGTCGACGCAGGGGCTGGTGACAGGACTGGCGCAGGCGAAAAAACCGCAGGCGGCGAGCCTTCGGGCGACAGGGCCGGCCAGGGCGGGGCGGAGGCCGACGAGCTGTCCGAGAAGGGCCGGCAGGTCCTGGCCGACATAATCTCGGGCGCCTGGAAACGGGCGGGCCTGGGGACTGCCGGAGCTGCTTGGGCTGCCGGGGCCGCCGGGACTGGCGGGGCCGGCGAGGACGCCGACGCTGACACCAAGCTGGGCATGGATGCCAGGTTGGGCGCGGGCGTCGCGGCCGGTACGGCGGGCTGGCCGGGGCCGCAGGCCAGGTCCTCGCTCGAGCCCATCGAGGCCCCCGGGGCTGCCCGCATCCTCGCGCTGCTGGGCGCATCGGGCCTCGGGCTGGCGGGCAGCCAGGCTATGGCGGCGACAAAAGAGCAGGCAAACGCCATCGCCGAGTTCAACGCCAACACCCAGACCCCGAGCAAGGGCCTAGCCGTCCCCCCGGGCGCGCCGGTCTTGGCACCGGCAGGGGCCGACGACAGGACGGCCGCCGGTCCGAGCGCCCGCCCGCTCGTCCTGATTCAGGCGGACGACGACGCCTCCCTCTCCTTGGCCCGTCAGTACGCCCTCTTCGCGGCGACCCATCCAGACCAGGCCCTGCCCGCCCGCGACCGGCGGCTGGGCTGGCTGCCAGCTGGCTGCAAAGGGGCTGTCTTTGTCTGCGCCCGTCTGGCGCCGGTCCCTGGCGATGACCCTTGCGACCTGCAGAGACTCCTCCTCGACTCGCTGGCCGGCCTCGACCCCGCCCTGCCTTTGCCTGCCGGCGTCCCCGTCGACGGCCTGACCAGCGCCGCCGACGATTTCCTGCTGGTCCTCGACACCGCCTTCGCCGGCCCCCTCCAGGTCGAAGGGGTCCGGCGGGTCCTGGAGGCCGCCGGCCTGCGTCCCCGTGCGACCCTCGCCATCTGCGCGACCCTGCGCGGGCCCTCCTTCCAGAGGATGGTCCGGGCCTTCGGTGCCGCCCCCACCGCCATGTGGCGCGTTGATGACCCGCGGACATCATCCCAGCTCAACCATCTTGTCCATGCCTGGGTTGGCCTCTTTGCCCGAGACGGGTCGGTCACGGAGGAGCTGCTCTCCTCGGGCCTTGCCCACACCCTGCGCGTGCTCGGCTACCCGCCCCTGCCCGGTCTTGGGGAGGCATCCGACCAGGCCGGCGCCAAAGCGGAGGAGGGGCGTGGGGAGCCCGCGGGGGACGACGGTGCTTTCGGCGCCCCCGACACGAGCACCATGCTGCTCAGCCTCTCCCTTGCCCACGACGGGGTCAAGACTCGCGCGGCCGAGGACCTGGTTGAGCAGATGCTGCGCAACGGCGCCTCCACCGGGGGGCGCGAGGCTGTCTTCTCCACCGTCCACGATATGGTTGACGCCCTTGCGGACAGTTCCGGGCTCGATGTGGCAAACCAGGTGGACGAGCTGGCCTTTTCCCAGCTGGCCTTGGGCGACGCGGACCCACAGGCCCTCGAGACAGCCGCCGTCGAGCCCATCCTCGCCTCCTGCGTCGCCCAAGGTTCCGAGGGGCGCGTCCTGCGCGTGGTCAAGACCCTCGTTCCCCTGCTCGTATGCGACATCCTCGGTCGCGAGGAGCCCTGGGAGGTCGTCGTTGCCCTGCGCCCCCGTCTCTCCCTGGACACCTGGGTCAGCCTTGTCACGGAGGCCGCCGCCGCCGCGAGTGCCAAGCGCTATCTGGCAGCCGCCTGGCGGATTGTCGACGGGGCCTACTTTGCCCTGACGGACGACAAGGAGGAGGAACGGCAGGCTCGGCGGTCCATCGTCCGCGCCTCCATGGGCTTGGGCGGCCTTGTGGACCCCCGCCGCCTCAAGATTCCCAAGGCTTGGCGGGACTTCTTTCTCAACGGTCACACTACCGGGGCGCAGGCCTCCATCATCACCCAGGCCAAGGAGGCCGGTCTGCTCTCGCCCGGCAGCATCCGCACCCTGCGGCTTTGCGCCATGCACGACGTCTACGAGGACGCCGGGCGCGAGGACGGGGCGACCGAGGGGCCCGACGACGCCTCGGACCACGTGGCATCGGCCGGCTGGATGGGCGTGCTGGCGGCGGAGGACGCCGGCGAGGCCCTCCGGACTATGGGCGACCTGCTGGGCGAGCCGGGCCGCGAACGGGCCTGGGAGGACCCGGGCGCCCTCGTGGCCATGGTCATGCTGAACGACCTGCTCTGGGCTTCGGATGTGGGGGTCTTGCTGCCCTATCCTGTGTCGGTCGTGAACTTGCTGAGGTCGGACGTCGTCCACCGCACCCTTGGGGCCGCCTTTGACGGGGTTGAGGCGGGCGCCCCCATGTGCGAGCCCTCTGAGCTGGTGGAACGCCTGGCCCTCTCCTGCCCTGACCAGCTGCCTCGCATTCGCCTGGCCTCCATGGCTCGAGCGGTGGCGACGCGCATTGCGCAGGTTGCGGAGGGTGGGGAGAACGCCGACCAGGCGCCCTGGTCACGGGCGGACGAGTGCGCCCTCGCCGCCTGCCTCGTGGCCGGCCTGCACCAGGGCCTTCTCGACCAGGTCCCCGAGCTCAGGCAGGCCGCCGCCCTCGTCGCCAGCCAGGCCCACGGGCAGGCCGCCGCCCTGGTCGCCCAGGTCGCCTTGGGTGACGCCGCCTCGCTTGCTCTGGCCGACTGCGAGCTGGCCGACATCGACCCCGCCGGGCTCTCATCGACCCAGCGGTCCCGTCTGACCTGGGTGTCCGCCGAGCTTAACCGCTGGTGACGTCATACGCCTTGGGCGCAGGGGCCGAGGCGAGCCGTACGGCAGAAGAGGGTGCTCATGTGGGAGGTATGGCCCAAAGGCGCCTGAAACCTGCGGGTTTCGCTACACTGTGAGGGGATGCGCTGCGAGACATCGGACGCCTGCGGGTATGGGGCAGGCGGGCGCACAAAAGGGAGGAAGCAAGACATGGACGAAAACAGCGGGCTGACACAGGGCGGAATGGCCACGGGCGGCGGGAGCGGGGTCTCCCTGGCCTCCATCTCCACGCGCAACATCAGGTCGATGAACGCCCTCAGCGAGCTCCTCGGTGTTGACCGCGCCCAGCTCGACCGGCTCGTCGACGACGCATGGACCAAGGAGCTCGAGAAAGACCCGCGCCTGGTGGAGCGGGCCCTCTCCGATGGCGTCCAGCTCGAGGTCTCCAACGAGGACGCGTCCGCCGCGGTGTGCGTCGAGCGCAACAAGCACAAGATAGAGGGCAGGCCGCT
>CAZEAF010000037.1:0-14931 GCA_964510125.1 uncultured Coriobacteriaceae bacterium | reverse complement strand
ACAATCTTGTTGCGGATGCCGGCGAAGGGGATGCCGGGTTTGACGTAGAAGAAAATTTGCCCGGAGATGCCGTAGGGCGTGATGGAGCTGAAGTAGACGGTTGGCGCCATGCCCTCCTCGTCGCTCAGGGCCTCGATGCCGGCGGCCTGAATCGTCTCGATGATGTCGGCGGCCACGGCGTCGGTGTCGCGGTCGGGGTCCATGGTGAAGTCAATGGTGGAACGCGACTCGCTGCTGGCAGGCAGGCGGACGACGGCCGTGGTGTTGAGAATCGAGTTGGGGATGACTACGCGCTCGCCCAGGCGGTTGGTGATGATGGTGTGACGCCAGGTGAGGTCGGTCACGCTGCCGGTTATGCCGTTGATGGTCACATAGTCGCCCACAGAGATGACGTCGGTCACCATGAGGCCTATGCCGCCGATGATGTTGGCGATGGTGTCCTTGAGGCCGAGCGAGATGACAATCGAGGTGATGCCCAGGCCTGTAATCAGGGCCGTCGGCTTGATGCCAAAGACAGGCTCCAACACCACCAGCAGGGCCACAATCCAGATGATGGCCCGGAGGATGTTGAGGATGATGGAGGCGTTGGAGATGCGCTCGATGCGCTCAATCAGCTTTGTGGCGGCGCGCACGACCACATGCTGGACGATGAGGGCGATGAGGAAGACCACGAGCAGAAAGAAGGCCCTTGTCAATATGGTCTGCAGGTCAATGCCCAGAATCGAGATGTCTGACAGGTTCATATGCCGCCCTTTTGAGTCTATTGCCGCCGTTGTCCCATCGACGCCTTTGCCTATCGATTATAGGGTAGAGTTCGGGAGCTTTCTTACTCAGATAAGGGCATGCGCTGTCGTATCATGGACTCTTAGCAAGGCTAGCGCAGGGGAGTGCCGCTGGCAGGAGAAAGGGCGTGAGGCAGTGGCGGATCAGGACTCGGCCAAAAGGGCCCGTCAGGCGGCGCGCTTCATCGGGGCAGTCTGCTTTTTGGCGACGCTTCCCATCTACTCGCCCAACATCATGGTGGCCTCCTCCTTCGACGCGGGGGGTTACACCGGGTATTATGCCGAGCCCCTGCTGGTGATTTCCCTGGTGGCCTCGCTGTTCTTTCTGGCAAGGTCGATAATCCACAAGCAGATAGGCGCAGAGTCCGAGGCGTCCATGTCCCCCCGCATGAGCCTAGTCGTGGATGCGGTGTACCTGCTTGGCCTGCTCGGCTTTTTCGTCTTTGAGGCCACGTCTTCCGCCCTGACCGAGCCTGCCGCGGCTGTGATTGGCTTTATGCTGGCCCTTTGCTGCGGTGCGACAATCCTGCCCCAAGCTATCTCCTGGGTCCGGGCCTTCGGGGGCCTGGACATGGCAGACGCTCTCGCCGCAGTGGCCGGGGCCATGCTTTTGGTGGGCCTTATCGAATCCGCCCTGGTCAGGTTGGCCGGGTTCCTCACCATGGCGCTACTCGTACTTCTGGCCCTGGCTGGGGTCGCCCTGAGAAGGGCGGTCTCGGGGTCGAGGGGCGCCGGCGGGGACAATGCCGCGGTCGGGCAGGGCGAGGTGCCCCATTTCGAGGCGGCCACCCCGGCATCCGCCGAGCCGGGAGGTCCTAGCACCAAGGCCACCCTGCTCGCCTTCGGGTCGGTAATGGGGATGGCCCTAATTGGGATGGCCATCTCGTCCTTTGTCGTGGGCGTCCTGCCCACCTCGCTCTTCGACAGGACCGTGGACGTCCAGAGGCTGGGCGCCGTGGCCGGCGGGGCGGTCCTGCTCGTGGTGGCCTTGCTCGCTAAGGGCCAGTCCGTCTACCCGCTGGTCTTTCAGGCGGTCCTGCCCTGCGCGGCCGCCCTGGTCCTGGTCCTGCTGGCGCTGCCTACGGCTCAGACCGTGACCGATATAAGCCTGGCCTGCTCCTTCATCTTCTTCTCCATGGTCTCCATCGTCGCTATCGCCACAGCCCTAGCTGTGTCCAACGCCCACGAGTTCTCCCGGGCTTTCGTCTTCTCGACCATCATCGCCGCCTTCACCGGGGTCGCCATCCTGGGCATCGCTCTGGGCGCGGCTATCCCAGGGCTGCAGAGCGCCCACACCGCCCTCGTGGCCACCCTCACCTGCCTCTATGCGGCCCTCTCCCTCCTGATTGGCAACCTGCGCTCCTGGCGGCTCACGGTGGGCCGGTCGGATTCTGAGGACTCGGGCGGATCGGATGGGAAGCCCTCTTCTGAGGACGAGATTCCCGTGGAGCAGCGGCTGGGCAAGCTCGCCGCGTCGGCCGCCCTCACCCCGCGCGAGATTGAGATTCTGGGCTATGTGGGTCGCGGGCACTCAAGCGTCTACGTGGCCAAGACCCTGCTCATATCCGAGAGCACCGTGTACACGCACGTGAGGAACATCTACCGCAAGCTGGGCGTCTCCAGTCGTGAGGAGCTCATCCAGCTCATCGCCCGGACGCGCTGACCGATTGTGAAGGAACGCAATGCCTGAACCTGAGCGCCCATACGCACCCCGCGAGGTCCGCGAGAGGACCCAATACCTGCGCCAGCAGCTCGAGTACCACGCCTACCGCTACTACGCCCTGGATGACCCCGAGATTACTGACGCCGCCTTCGACGCACTCCTCCGCGAGCTGCAGGACATCGAGGCGCGCTATCCCGAGCTCGTGACCCCCGACTCCTACACCCAGCACGTGGGCGGCTACGTCTCTAGCCAGTTCGCATCGGTGGCCCATGCCCGGCGCATGTACTCCATCGACGACGTCATGAACCTAGGCGAGCTGGACGAGTGGCTCGAGCGCACAGCCCGCGAGCTGGGGGAGGAGCCGGCCTACACCTGCGAGCTCAAGATTGACGGCCTGGGCGTGGCCCTGACCTACCGCGACGGCACCCTGGTTCGGGCGGCCACCCGCGGTGATGGGACCATGGGCGAGGACGTAACCCTGAACGTCCGCACCATCCGCGACGTCCCCATCCAGCTTAACGAGGAGGCCCTTGCCCATGTGACCTCGGCTGATGGTCTTATTGAGGTGCGCGGCGAGGTCTATATGCCCAAGGAGTCGTTCGTGCGGCTCAACGAGGCTGCTGACGAGGAGGGGCGGTCGCCTTTCGCCAACCCCCGCAACGCCGCGGCGGGCTCCCTGCGCCAGAAGGACCCCAAAGTGACCGCCAGCCGGGACCTGGCCACCTTCATGTACGCCCTGGCCGACATGGACTCGGTGGGCATGGGCAGCCAATTGGACTTCCTCCAGTGGCTCAGGGACGCCGGCTTCTCAGTGAACCCTAACGTCTCGCGCGTGCAGGGCGCCAAGAACGTCCACGACTTCTGCCAGCGAGCCCTGGGGCGCCGCGACGACCTCAACTACGACATCGACGGCGTCGTGGTCAAGGTCGACCCCTTCGCTCAGCAGCGCCTCCTTGGCTTCACGGCCCGCGCGCCCCGCTTCTTCATTGCCTTCAAGTTCCCGCCCGAGGAGAGGCGCACCGTCCTGCGGGCCATATCGGTGCAGGTGGGCCGTACCGGCGTCCTCACCCCCGTGGCCGAGTTCGACCCGGTCCTGGTCGCCGGCTCCACCATCGCCCGCGCCACCCTCCACAACATCGACGAGGTGCACCGCAAGAACGTCCGCGTAGGCGACACCATCGTGGTCCACAAGGCAGGGGACGTTATCCCCGAGGTCGTGGGGCCCGTGCTCGACCTGCGCCCCGCCGGGGCCGAGGAGTTCCAGATGCCCAGGACCTGCCCCTCCTGCGGCTCGCCGGTGGTGCGCGAGGAGGGCGAGGTGGCCTATCGCTGCGTCTCGATTGACTGCCCGGCCCAGGCCGCCGAGCGGCTCCTGCACTGGGTGTCCCGTCCGGTTATGGACATCGAGCTTCTGGGCGAGAAGCTGGTCAGCGCCCTCATCGAGGCTGGCCTGGTCCACGACGTGGCCGACTTCTACCATCTCACGGCCGCCCAGCTCGAGCAGGTCCCCACCGGCCGCACCTATGCCACGACCACCAAGGCCCACCAGGCGGGCGACCCGGTCCTGGTCGGTGAGAAGACCGCAAGAAAGGTTGTAGACAACATCGAGGCGAGCCTGACCAAGCCCTTCTCGCGGGTCCTCTTCGGCCTGGGCATCCGGCATGTGGGCAAGACCGTGGCTGAGGCCATCACGGCCACCTTCCCCTCTATCGACGCCCTGCGCGCCGCCACGCCTGAGCAGATTGCGGCCGTGGACGGGGTCGGCCCCCAGATAGCCGGGAGCGTGGCCGAGTTCCTCTCGGTGCCCGCCAACCTGGCTGTAATCGAGCGCCTGCGGGAAGCTGGTCTCACGCTGGAGGAAACCGCCGAACCCGGGCGGGAGCAGACCTTGAGCGGCCTCACCTTTGTGCTCACAGGCACCCTGGAGCGCTGGACCCGCGAGGAGGCGGGGGAGGCCCTCAAGGCCCTGGGCGCCCATGTGGCGGGCTCGGTCTCCAAGAAGACCTCCTATGTCGTCGCGGGACCCGGGGCCGGCTCCAAGCTGGCCAAGGCCCAGGAGCTGGGCGTGGAGGTGCTCGACGAGGACGGCCTGGCGAAGATTCTGGCCCAGGGAGGTATGGAGCCCGCGCAGGGCGTGCTTGCGCTTGATAGCACCGAGTGAGACTTGGGTACGAGATAGGACAGGCAACATCGGCTGCCGACCAGACGGTTCGGCGCATGAAGGAGGACGCATCGCATATGGCAGACAAGCAGCAAGGCGCCATCGACACCAAGGGGCTCAAGCAGGAGCGCATCCCCGTGACCCGGTCTGGTGAGGGGCACGACCTGTCCTTTGACATCGACGGCCTGCCCGACGAAATCTATGTGGGCGACATCGTCTCCCTGGTCCTCTTTGCCCAGTGCTCCTCCGGATGCAGCCTGGTGGGCGACAAGGTGGAGGTCTGCGAGGTGGCCACGGGCAAGCAGGTGGCCCAGGCCGAGTTCTCCGAGGAGGAGGACGGCCTGTCCTATACCGAGGGCATGCTGCTGACCATGCCTCCCACCCCAGGCGACTACCAGTACAAGATTCGCTACACTCCGGCCCCCCTGCCCCCGCCCGAGGATGGCGGCCCGGCCTTCCCCAACCCCCATCCCGTCAAGGAGCTCCTGCTGGTCATCACGGTCAAGGAGCACCACGTGGCCCTGTCCACCTGGGGTCTGACCTCGCCTGTGTGGGTGGGCGAGAAGCTCGAGGTCTGCGTAGGCGCATCCTGCACGGACAGCTGCGACCTCTCGGGGTCAACCATCCAGGTCTTTGACGCCGACGGCACCATGGTGGCCGAGGGTACCCTGCAAAAGCCCGCCGAACCCCGCCCCCAGCTCTACTGGACCAGCCTCACGGCCACGGCTCCCATGGAGGCCAAGCTGCAGCGCTGGGAGGCCCGCTTCGTGAGCGCTGAGAGACTCGACATCCCCCACGAGGCGGCGGCCCACAAGTTCTCCTTCGTCGGCCGCGTCCGCCCCGAGCGCAACCTGGTCGTCCATGTCATCGACGAGAAGGTCGGAAAGCCCCAGCGCTCCGCCCGCGTGGAGATTAAGCCCGAAGGCGGCAAGGCCCAGTTTGCCTCCACGAACGCTGAGGGCGTGGCCACAATCGGCTGCGCCAAGGACGTCTACGACATGAAGATTACGGCCGCCAGCCGCAAGACCTTCACGGCCAAAGTCGACCTGTCCGAAAACGACGTCGAGGTCGAGGTCCACCTGCTGCCCACCACCGGCACCGAGGAACCTGTTCCCCTCAAGTATCTGGCCGGGGGACCCGCCCCCAAGCCCGCCGAGGCCGAGGGGCCCGCTGCGGCTCCCGAGCAGGCGGCCCCTGCCAAGCCCGAGGAGCCTCCTGCTGAAGCCGCGGAGCCTGTCGCCGAGCCTGCGGCCCCTGCCGAGGCTGCCGAGCCTGCGGCCGCCCCGGAGGCACCCGCCGACGCCGACAAGCCCCAGGGCTAGTCGCATTCGGCAAGCATGGTCTCGAGGTAGCGTGCGACGCCGTCCTCGGCGTTCGTGAGGCAGACCTGGTCGGCTGCCCTGCGGACGGCGGGGGCGGCGTTTCCCATGGCCACGCCCAGGCCGGCAGCCTCAAGCATCGGCACGTCATTGGCGTCGTCCCCAAAGGCCAAGGCCTGGTCGGCCCCTATGCCCAAATGGCCCAAAAGGGCCCGCATGCCCGTGGCCTTGGTGACCCCGGCCGGCATGACCTCGAACATGGGGCTGGAGGAATAGACCGTCACTGCCAGGTGGGGGAAGAGCCCGGCCAGGCAGCGGGCAATCTCGCGGGCCGCCAGGGGGCTCTCTATCTGCGAGCAGAATATCTTGTTGGGCAGCCGTTCCTCGGCCAGTGCCTGATCGAAGCCCATCTGCTCGGGGGCCGAGTGCACTACGGTCGATTCCCTGACGATGGCGGGAGCCTGGGCATCCTGGACATACCAATGCTTGCCGCTGAAGTAGGAGGGGCAGAGCCGGGGCCAGTGGTGGGCAATCACGCCGAGCACGGCCCGGGCGTCGTCCAGGGAGAGGGTCTCAGACGAAATCACCTCGCCATCCTCGTCCAGGACCAAGCCGCCGCTATAGCAGATGAGGGGCCCCGACACGCCCAGGCGATTCCAGACGGCGTCGGTGCCGGACGGCATGCGGCCCGTGGCGAGGCAGAAGGGGACACCGCGTGAGACAAGCGCCCGCACAGCATCGGCCGTGCGGGCGCTCAGGGTGTGGTCGGGGGCCAGAAGGGTCCCGTCGATGTCGGAAAAGACGATGCGGGGCAGGCGCGCCACGCTAGTAGACCATACCCATGGCCTCACGCACCTCGTCCAAGGTATGCTCGGCGACCTCGTTCATCTTGCGGTTGCCCTCGTGCAGGACGTCCTTGACGTAGGCCAGGTCGTTCTCATATTGGTGGCGGCGCTCGCGGATGGGGGCCAGGTAGCTGTTGACCGACTCGGTGACGTACTTCTTGAGGGCGCCTGCGCCGGCGGACCCAATCTCGTCGGCAATCTCCACCTCGGAGCGGCCGGTGCACAGGGCCGCGGTCGTGAGCAGGGCGGACACGCCGGGGCGGTTCTCCTTGTCAAAGGTGATGACACGCTCGGAGTCGGTGGGCGACTTCTTGATGCGCTTGGCCGTCTCCTCAGCCGTGAAGGAGATGCTGATGGCGTTGCCGTAGGACTTGCTCATCTTGCGGCCGTCCAGGCCGGGGATTTCGACGGCGTCGGAGATAAGGGCGTCGGGCTCGGGGAAGACGTGAGCGTAGCGCTCATTGAACTTGCGCGCTATGAGGCGGGTCAGCTCGATGTGGGGGAGCTGGTCCTTGCCCACCGGCACGATGTTGCCCTTGCAGAAGAGGATGTCGCAGGCCTGGTGGACAGGGTAGGTGAGGAGCAAGCCGGTGAGGGCGTGGCCCGAGGCCTCCATCTCGGCCTTGACCGTGGGGTTGCGCTGGAGCTCGGCCTCGGTCACCAGGGACAGGAAGGGCAGGATGAGCTGGTTGCAGGCGGGGATGGCCGAGTGGACGTAGATGGGGGTCTTCTCGGGGTCGATGCCGCAGGCCATGTAGTCCATGACCATGTTGTAGACGTTGTCCTGGATGTTGGCCGTGGTGTCGCGGTCGGTGATGACCTGGTAGTCGGCGATGAGGACCTGGGTCTTTACGCCCATGTCCTGCAGGCGGACGCGCTCCTGGATGGTGCCGAAGTAGTGGCCCAGGTGGAGGCGGCCAGTGGGGCGGTCGCCGGTGAGCATGTTGTAGCGCTCGGGGTGGATGGACAGGTCCGCCTTGATTTCGTTGCTGCGCTCGAGGCTGGCCTCGAAGCTGCCGACATTGGGCATGTGCGAACTCCCTTTCTGCTGCCAGACGCCCTCCGATGTCCCGTGAGTTCACAGGCTCTGAGGGTGAGTGAGTCTCATGAGGAACGTATAGAGGCATTGTACACGCACGGCGCCCGTCGCCCGCCATGACCGTCCGCCGCCACAGGCTCACGACGTCGGGCGCCCTAGGGGAGATATGGGGATGCGGCTCGCCCTTGGGCCCGCAGGCCTTTTCAGGTGGTAAGGTTTAGTCTTGTAGCATCGTTCGAACGAAAAAGGAGAAACCTATGCTCAAGAGGACTTTTGACGAGGATTTGGCCGACGCCGTTGCCTTTCACGGCCATCTCTGCGCCGGGCAGGTCATCGGTGTCCGCATGGCCCGCTACGCCCTCCAGTATTTCGACATCGACGACCCGGCTCACTACCGCGACCTGGTTGTCTTCGTAGAGTGTGACCGCTGCCTGGCCGACGCCGTCATGACCGTGTGCAAGTGCAGCCTGGGCCGCCGTCGGCTCAAGTGGATGGACTACGGCGTCATGTCGGCCACCTTCTACGACATGCAATCCGGCCAAGCCGTCCGCATCTCCCAGCCTCAGGGCAACCACTGCCCCTCCGACGTCGACCCGGTCGCCTTCTTCAACGCCATCCCTGACAGCAAGCTCTTCGACGTCGACGTTGTCGAGCTGCCCGACCTCACCGAGCACGACCTGCCCAGCGACCGCAGCCACGGCGTCGCCTGCGAGAAGTGCGGCGAGGTCATCAACAACGGCCGCCAGGTCGAGCGCGACGGGCACACCTACTGCCGCAAGTGCGCCGGGGAGCACATCTACTACAAGGAGGTCCGCCGCCTGACCCCCGACCAGGTTGCAAAGGGTGTCCAGGACAACCTCTGATGTACGACGCTCCCCACGACATATCGTCTGAGCTGCAAGAACGCATACGCGATGACCGAGCCGCCCACTGGGTCAACCCCTGGCGCTGTGACGACTCCCAGGCCCTGCGCCGCCAGGACGCGCCCCGTGACCGGGCGACCCTGTGGCGGCCGGCCTTCGTGCGCGACGTCGAGAAGATTATGCACACGCCGGCCTACAACCGCTACTCCGGCAAGACCCAGGTCTTCTCCTTCCGCAGCAACGACGACCTGTGCCGGCGCGGCCTGCACGTGCAGCTGGTGGCCCGCGTCGCCCGGGACATCGGCGGGGCCCTAGGCCTCAACGTCGACCTCATCGAGGCTATAGCCCTGGGCCACGACATCGGCCACACGCCCTTCGGCCACGCAGGAGAGCGCCTGCTCAACAACGTGTTCCATGAGCGAACGGGACGGTGGTTCCGCCACAACGTCCACAGCGTGCGCGTGCTCGACAAGCTCTACGGCCGCAACTTGGCCCTGCAGACCCTGGACGGGATTCTCTGTCACAACGGCGAGTACGAGCAGCGCGCCTTCCACACCTCCGGCCTGTCCTGCTTTGGAGACTTCGACCGGGTCGTGCAGGGCTGCGTGACGCGGGGGGACGAGGCAATCGCCCAGCTCAAGCCCATGACCCTGGAGGGCTGCGTCGTCCGTGTCGCCGACATCATCGCCTATGTGGGCAAGGACCGGCAGGACGCCCTGGAGGCAGGAATCATCACGCGCGACGACCCCCGCTTCACCACCACGGACGACCAGGGCGGGTACAACTCCTGGGTCCTCCAGACCCTCACTGTCGACATCGTGGAGAACTCATATGGCCTCGACCACCTGGAGATGAGCGAGCGGGCATTTGAGGAGCTCGCCCGTGCCAAGAGGGAGAACTACGACCTCATCTACCTGCGGCCTGGGGTGGACGTTGGGGCAAACCGGCAGCTGGCCGGCCTCTTTTCCCAGGTCTACGACCGCTGCCTTTCCGACCTGCGCGCAGGCGACGAGTCAGCGCCCATCTTCGCCCACCACATCGTCCCCATCTGCAAGCAGAGCTCATTCTACGGCAGGGCCTATGATTGGGAGGACGACCCCGACCAGACGGTCGTGGACTATGTGGCCGCCATGACCGACCGCTATTTCATGGAGCTCTGCGGCTATCTCTTCCCGAAGGAGGAGGTTAGCTTTCCCTGGCGGTCCTATTTCGACCGCATGCGAGAGAACAGGGGGCTCTGAGTGGACACGCTGTTTTCCGCCCAGGAGAACGAGAGGCGGTCGAAGGTGGCGCCCCTGGCCGTGCGCGTGCGGCCCCGGACCCTCGATGACTTTATCGGCCAGGAGCAGGCCGTGGGAGAGGGGACCTGGCTGCGGCTTGCCATCGACTTCGACGCACTGTCATCGGTCATCCTCTACGGCCCGGCCGGCACGGGCAAGACGACCCTGGCCCGCATCATCGCCCGCCACACCCGGGCCGAGTTCGTGGAGGTGTCGGCCGTCACCGGCTCGGTTGCCGACCTGCGGCGGGAGATTTCGGCCGCCGAGCAGCGCCTGCTCACCAACGACCGGCGGACCATCCTCTTTGTGGACGAGATTCACCGCTTCTCGAAGAGCCAGCAGGACGCCCTTTTGCACGCGGTCGAGAACCGCACCGTGGTCCTCGTGGGGGCCACGACCGAGAACCCCTACTTCGAGGTCAACCAAGCCCTCATCTCCCGCTCGCGGGTCATCGAGCTCAAGGCCCTCTCCGACCAGGACATATCCCGTGTGCTGGACCGGGCCCTGACCCATCCCGACGGCCTGGCCGGGGCCTTTGCCCTCTCTGACGAGGCCCGCGACTTCATCGTGCTCGTGGCCGGTGGGGACGCCCGCTTCGCCCTGACTACCCTGGAGCTGGCCTCCCAAATCGCCCGCAGGCATGGAGAGGGGTCCGGCGGGGACAGCGACCACGAGGAAGGACAGGAGGCCGACGGAACCAGGTGCGCGGGCGACACCCCGATTGAAATCGGCCTCGAGGACGCCAAGATGGCCTCGCCTGCCCGCACCCAGCGCTACGACAAGGGCGGAGACGAGCACTACGACACCATCTCGGCCTTCATCAAGTCCATGCGCGGGAGCGACCCCGATGCCGCGGTCTACTGGCTGGCCCGCATGCTGGCAGGCGGAGAGGACCCCAAGTTCATCGCCCGCCGCATCTTCATCCTGGCCTCGGAGGACGTGGGCAACGCCGACCCCCAGGCCCTGCTGGTCGCCGAGGCCGCGTTCAGGGCCGTCGAGGTTATCGGCCTGCCCGAGTGCGCCATCAACCTGGCCCAGGCCGCGGTCTACATGGCCCTGGCCCCCAAGAGCAATGCCTCCTACGCGGCCCTGCACGCGGCCCAGGAAGACATTAGGCATGCGCCCGCCCGCCCTGTCCCCGACCATCTGCGCGACCGCCATCGCCCGGGTAGCGACTCATACGGCCCCTACCTCTACCCCCACGACCACCCGGGCGCCTGGGTGGACCAGCGCTACCTGCCCGAGGGCCTAGAGCGGGGCTGCTTCTACCATCCCACCGAGCGCGGCTGGGAGGAGTACCGCACCCAGTCCACACAGGCCGACCGCAAGGGCGGGGGCCCGGCGCCCGGCAGCGAGGGGCCAGGCGAGGACGCCTGAGGGGCAAGGGACGGGCCTCGTCGCACCCCCCCTGTCGTGCTCGCGAGCAACCACGCGGCTTTTATAGGCCTGCACCAAGCCTGAATTCAGTGGGTATAGAGTAAGGATGTCAAAACCCGTAACCGAAAGGGCCGACCTATGAACGTCGATATGGACCTGATTCTCAAAGTCGTGCTGGTTGTGCTTGTAATCGCAGCTATCTGGGCCTTCGTCGAGATTGCTCTCACCATTCGCCGTGCCCGTCCTACGCTCGACGAGACCAAGAAGGCCGTCGAGGGCATCCAGGCCACCGTCAACGACGTCGCCGAGCAGGCCAAGCCGGTCATTGCCCATGTCGATGAGGCCGTGTCGGGCGCCAAGCCCGCGGTCGACGGCCTGCAGCCCCTGCTGGAGCAGGCCACCACGGCGGTGACCGCCCTCCAGGCCGACCTGGTGCGGGTCGACGCCATCCTGTCCGACGCCTCTCGCATCACTGGCGCCGCCTCGAACGCCACGATGGCCGTGAACAACGTGACTTCCAGCCTGGCTGGCAAGATTCGCGGCCGCCTTGCCGGCCTCGCAGGCCAGCCTAGCACCCGCGCAATCCCCGAGCAGGGGACCACGACAGACGCTCAGGTCGATGCCGAGGCGACCCAGGCCCAGCCCGCAGGCGCCGCCTCTGAGGACGAGCTCTCGCCGGTTACCCCTGACAAGCCCCAGGTGACGCGCGCCGACAAGGGCTACTTCACCTACCCCAGTGAGGACGCGGCCGCCCTTAAGGCTGAGTAACGGCACGATATGGTTTTCCGCGGCCGAACGCCGCTCAAGGATGGAGGATGAGAGAACCCATGGTCACCCAGACGAAGGACGGGTCCTGCGCCCAAACAACGACGCTCGTCGTGCCTGCCGATGCCCACTATGCCCGCGTGGTGCGCATGACTGCCGCCAACGTCGCCACCCTAGCCAGCCTCACGGTCGAGGAGGTCGACGACGTGCGCATGGCGGCCGAGGAGGCCTTCGTCATTGCCTGCGCCTCGGGCGTCGAGGGCACCCTGGATGTGTCCCTCACGGTCGACGCACCGGGCCAGCTTGAGATGACCTTCTCGCTGGGTTCTCTTGAGGCCGACACTGGGGACGACCCCTCGCTCGAGTACGCCAAGCTCTTGCTGTGCGCCTTGGTCGACGAGGCTGAAGCCCTAGAGGCCCCCGCCCGCCTGCACCTGGTCAAGAAGACGGGGACTGCCGATGCCCTCTGATCAGAAGAGCAAGAAGCTCATGTGGGACAAGGCTCGCACCCGCGAGCTGTTCCGCAAGTACAAGCAGGAGGGCGACGAGGAGGCCCGCAGCCAGCTCATCATGAGCTACCTCAACCTCGTTCGCTTCCTGGCGGCCAAGTTCAACAACCGCGGCGAGCCCCTGGAGGACCTCATCCAGGTGGGCACCATTGGCCTCATCAAGGCCATCGACCGCTTCGAGCCCGACCGCGGCCTTGAGTTCACCACCTACGCCACGCCCACCATCATGGGCGAGATAAAGCGCCACTTCCGCGACAAGGGCTGGTCGGTCCGCGTGCCCCGGCGCCTCCAGGAGCTGTCGGCCAAGGTCAACAAGGCGACCGACGAACTCACCATGGAACTGCAGCGGTCTCCCACGGTCGACGAGATTGCGGAGCGGCTCGAGGTCAGCTCTGACGAGGTGCTCGAGGCCATGGAGTCGGGCGAGGCCTACTCCTCCGTCCCCCTCGAGGGGTCGGGCTCCGACGACGATGACGACTCCTTGGCCGTCATCGACCGCATCGGCAACGAGGACAAGGCCCTGGCCTCCTCGGACGACCGCATCACGCTCGAACGGGTCCTGGCGGAGTTTACCCCGCGCGAGCAGGAAGTCGTGCGCCTGCGCTTCACTGATGGGCTCACCCAGGCCGAGATTGCAAGCCGCCTGGGCATCTCCCAGGTGCAGGTCTCACGGTTGCTCCGGCGGACGCTCAAGCGCATGCAGGAAAAGCTCTCGCCCGACATGGCGTCTGGCCGGGCGGGCGACGACGGCGACGATTAGGCCTCAGGAAATGGAGTTGCGCAGATGACCGAACAGCGCCCTGCGGGGGAGGACTCACGGCCCGCCAAGGCCGCCAAGGCACAGCCCGCCGCGGCCCCGACACCGGCCTACAGGCGTCTCTTACCCGCCCCCGCTGCCTCGACGGGCCCCTCCGAGGGCCACCTTGTGTCCCCCGAGAGGCGCGAGCGCTACCGGTCCCGCTTCTTCAGGGTCTGGGGCTACATCGGCATCGCAGTCATCGCCGTCGGCGTCTGTTGGCTGCTCGGCCACATCTGGGACGCCCTGACCGTGTTGGCCGCCGGCGCCATCATGGCCTTCATCTACGCACCCATCACCAACTGGCTCCACCGCCGCTTTGGCATGCCCCGCCTGCCCGCGACCCTTTTGGGGCTGCTCGCCCTCGTCCTGGTGGTCCTGCTCCTCATAGGCTCCATCATCCCTCTGGTGGTCTCTCAGGTGTCCAGCCTGCTCAACGCCTTCCCGGAATACCTTGAGACCCTCCAGTCCTGGGCCGACCAGATTGGCGACTACATCGGCTCTCAAAAGGAAGGCCAGCTCCAAAGCCTGCTTGCCATGGTCATCGACAGCCTATCCGCGCAGGCCACCAACCTGGGAAGCCAGATTGCCTCGTCGGCCACCTCGGACTTCATCTCCAGCATCACCGACGTGGTCCACTTCATCGTGAACCTCTTCATGGCCTTGGTAATCTCCTTCTGGCTCACCAAGGACTTCCCCTCCATCGAGTCCGACCTGAGCAAGGTGGTGGGCCCCCGGCGCGGGGAGGACTACCGGATCATTACCACGGTTTTCAGCCGGTCCCTGGGCGGCTACCTCAAGGGCCTCATCATCAACTCGGCCTGCACCGGCACCATCGCGGGAATCGGCTTCTGGATTCTGGGCGTGCCCTACTCACTAATTCTGGGCATCATTACAGCCTTTTTGAACATCATCCCCTACATCGGCCCCTGGGTGGGCGGAATCCTGGCCTTCCTGGTGGCCCTCTCGGCCAACCCCTGGGCGGCCATCCTCTCCATCGTCGTCACCGTGGTAGCCCAGCAGTTCACCGACAACTTCATCTCGCCCAAGGTCATGCAGCAGGCCGTCTCCCTACACCCGGCCCTGGTCATCGTGGCCCTCATCGCGGGCGGTGCCGTCGGCGGCATCATCGGCATGATTCTGGCCGTGCCGCTCATGGCGGCCATAAAGGGCGTCTTCATCTACTACTACGAAAAGAAGACCGGCCGGCAGTTGGTCAGCCGCGACGGGGCCATCTTCCGCGGCGAGCCCTTCTGCGACGAGGAGGGCAACCCCCGTCCCGCCTGCGACGCCTTGGGTGTGGACCAGATGGCGGACGACAGCATGCCCGAGGACCTGCGCGAGGCCATGGTCGCCTCCTCGGCGGGGGAGGCCGGGGAGTCAGAGGACGGGGAGTATGGTGGGGAGGCTAGGCAGAATCAGGGCAAAGCTCGCCGCCGCCTGCACCGCCGCCCCTAGGGCATAGACGCGCCGATGGGCCCCACGGCCCTTTCCGTTCTCTGCCGACAAGGCCTCGACCAGCCTGAATAAAA
>CAZEAF010000036.1:1581-15087 GCA_964510125.1 uncultured Coriobacteriaceae bacterium | reverse complement strand
AGATGACCATGGTCTGCACGCTTGCTCGCCTGCCCGTCAGCTGTTCCATCGTCCCCCTGCGTTTCATCTCGCCGCCGCACGCTGTCACTGAAACAATAGCAAAACCATAGCGGCAGGTAAAATGCGGCGTATTTGTCAAGAGGACGAGCTTTCTCATCCCATCGGAAAAACAGGACGAGAAAAACTGACCCATCCAAAACGGGTCTCAACCCATCTCGTCCCTTTCCTCGTCCCACCTTTGCGGATTATCAAATGAATCGTCACAGGCCCACCGAGGCGCCGCCCGCCTGTACACTGCCCGCTTGTGCAAGCGGCGCAGGCGGGCGGGCGTCGAGAGGCTGAGCCCATAAGCTACCAGAAAGGAAGCCTCTATGTCTGAGAACGTCTCGCGTCGCACGTTCGTCGCCGCCGCCGCTGGCACCGCCGCCATGGCTGCCGCCGGCTCCCACTTGGCTCTCGCCGCCGAGCCCGAGTCCGCCACCGCCGCCACCGCCCAGGACGGGACCTACACCGCCGAGGGCCAGGGCATCGGCACCGTGAGCGCCACCATCAAGATCGAGGGCGGGAAGATCACCGATGTCTCGCTCGACCTCACTGGCGAGACCATTTTCATGGGCCAGCAGCTCGGCGCGCCCCTCCAGAACGCCATCCTCGAGGCTCAGGGCCCCGACTTTGACGTCGTCTCCGGCTGCACCATCACCTCCTATGGCGTGCAGGACGCCGTGAAGGCAGCCCTGGAGGAGGCCAACGGCTTGGAGGTCGCGCCCTCCGTCGTGGACGAGTGGGACGACGCCACCGAGGATGACTGGCTGGGCACCGAGCCCACCATCGCTGAGGACGCCATCACCGAGACCATCGACACCGACATCCTTATCGTCGGCGCTGGCAACGCCGGTATGGCCGCTGCTGCCTACGCCGCTGAGAAGGGCCTCAGCTTCCGCGTTCTCGAGAGCGCCCCGTCCGTCCAGGACACCCGCCACTGGTTCGGCGCCGTCGACTCCCGCGCCGCCGAGGAGGCCGGCTGCGAGCCGATGAACCGCAAGAAGCTCCTGTCCGAAATCTCCCGCTACGCCTCGGGCAAGTGCAACCAGAGGGTCGTCAAGCTGTGGATTGACGAGTCCGCCGCCCTGTATGACTTTGTGTCCGGCATCCTCGAGAACGACCCCTACAACTACACGTGCACCTTCACCGCAGGCGAGGAGGCCACGTGGCCTGAGTCCTGCAACGAGGAGAACACGACCTTCATGTTCCCCGAGATGGAGCACACCTACATCGGCTCCGAGAAGGCGCGCAACGTCGTTTACCAGGAAGTCGTGGAGAAGGACGGCTACGCCATCGACTTCAACACGCAGCTCGTGAAGCTCGAGAAGGACGAGACCGGCCGCGTGACTGGCGTCATCGCCCAGAACACCCGCGATGGCCACTACGTGCGTGCCAACGCCAAGCAGGGCGTCCTGCTGGCCTGCGGCGGCTACGACGGCAACCCCTGGATGATGGAGGCCCTGGACCCGCTCTCGACCTCGACCATCACCTGCACCAATGCCTCGCCTCGTGACAAGGGCCAGGGCATCCGCGCCGCCATCTGGGCCGGCGCCCGCCTGCAGGACGAGCCGGCGTCCATGCTGTTCGACCGCGGCCTCGTCGAGGTTGGCGTCGACGCTGGCTACCAGGACAACCCCCGCGCCTTCAAGGGCAAGGAGTTCCCCGGCACCCTCAAGCAGTTCAACCTGGGCAGCCAGCCCTTCCTGAAGGTCAACCGCAACGGCGAGCGCTTCATGAACGAGAGCCAGCCCTACAACGACGCCCCTTACGCCGCCTCCAAGCAGCCGGGCCACGTCTACGCCCAGATCCTCGACTCCAACTGCGAGGACGACGTCCAGCGCTTCCACACCATCGGCTGCTCCGCCGGCACCCGCAAGAGCGGCGTCGCCTCCCAGTTCAACGGCCACCTCGAGGAGGACGGCGACGGTCTCGTGAAGCAGGCCGACACCCTCGAGGAGCTGGGCCGCAAGCTCGGCTTTGAGGGCGAGGCCCTGGATACCTTCCTGGCTACCTGCGAGCGGTACAACGACCTCTACGAGCAGCAGAACGACGAGGACTTCGGCAAGGCTACGGTCCGGCTCTCCCCCCTCAGCAACCCCCCGTTCTACGGCCTGTGGCTGGGTTCCTCGCTCCTCTGCTCCATGCAGGGCATCGAGATCAACGGGAAGACCCAGGTCCTGGACAAGGACAGCAAGGTCATCGAGGGCCTGTACGCGGCAGGCAACAACGCCGGCGACATGTTCTCCGGCAACTACCCCTGCCTGATGCCCGGTCTGCGCTGCGGCTCCGCCCAGGTGCAGGCCATCAAGGCCGTCAAGGTCATGGCCGGCATCGACGAGTAGGCCTCAGGCCCGGCCTGCCGTCCTGTCTGACTTGATGCGCAAAGGCGCGTCCCGGGTTGGTGCCCGGGGCGCGCCTTTTTTGTGTGCGCACAAGGCGCGCCCCATCACCCGGCCTGTGCGAAAAGGGTGGTATCGGGGGAGGTTTTCCCAGTTTTGTGGTAGGCGGGTGGGTCTTTGGGTACAGATTCCGCGTATCCATCAATCAAGCCCTTCGGACTTCTCGTGGGCAGGCCGGCTCCTGCCCGCTTGCTTTTTCGAGAGGAACCCCATGCTGCGCATACTCAAATATCTGAACGCACGGCAGTGGGCGCTCGTCGCGGCCGCCGTCGTGCTCATTGTGGCCCAGGTGGGCCTCGATCTGCGTCTGCCGGACTTCATGTCCGACATCACCCGCCTGGTGGAGACCCCCGGCTCCCAGATGGGCCAGGTGCTGGTGGCGGGCGGCTGGATGCTCCTGTGCGCCCTGGGCTCCATGGTCTGCGCCATCGGGGTGGGCTACCTGGTGGCGCTTATCTCCACTGGCCTTGCCACCACCTTGCGCGGGGAGGTCTTCTCGCACGCGGTGGGCCTGGCCAAGAGCGACGCCGACCGCATCGGCACCGCCAGCCTGGTCAACCGGGCCACCAACGACATCACCCAGGTGCAGATGGTCATCGTCATGGGCATGCAGGCCATGGTCAAGGCCCCCATCACGGCGGTCTGGGCGGTCCTCAAGATTGTGGGCTTCGGCTGGCAGTGGTCGCTGGCCACGGGAGTCTCGGCCCTCTTCATCGTGGTCATGATGGTCGTCATCTTCTTCTACGTGGTGCCCCGCTTCAAGCTAATCCAGAAGCTGTCCGACGGCATCAACCGCTACATGCAGGAGCACCTGGTGGGCATCCGGCCGGTGCGCGCCTACAACGCCGAGACCTTCGAGCAGACCCGCTTCAAGGACGCCAACGACAAGCTCACCAGGAACAACCTGCAGGCTTTCCGCGTCATGGCCTTAGTGGGGCCCATGATGTCCTTTGTCACCTCGGCGTTGACCCTGGCCATCTACTGGATTGGCGCCTACCTGGTTCAGGGGGCGGTGGGCCCGGTCAGGCTGGACAAGTTCTCGGAGATGGTGGTCTTCTCCAACTACGCCATGCAGGTCATCATGTCCTTCATGATGCTCAACATGGTCTTTGTCGTCTACCCGCGCGCCCAGGTCTCGGCCAGGCGCATTCTGGAGGCCATCGACGCTAAGAGCAACATCACCGACGGGCCGGGCGTGGCGCAGACGGACGAGAGGGGGACGGTGGCCTTCCGCAACGTCTCCTTCGCCTACCCGGACGGGACCCGGGCCCTGACCGACGTGTCCTTTGTGGCCGGGCCGGGCCAGACGGTGGCCTTCATCGGGGCCACGGGCTCGGGCAAGACCTCCCTGGTCCAACTGGTCGACCGCCTCTACGACGCGAGCGCGGGCCAGGTCCTGGTGGACGGGCATGACGTGCGTGAATACACCCTGGACCAGCTTAGGGCCCGCATCGGCTACATCCCCCAGACCGCCGTCCTCTTCTCGGGCACCGTGGCCAGCAACGTTTCCTTTGGCTTAGGGCAGGGCACGGACACAGGCAGCCCCGAGGAGAACAGCCAGGTTACAGGCGGCCCCGAGGCCGGCGGCCAGGGCGCAATCAGCCGCGAGGACGTGGAGCGGGCCCTGCGAGTCGCCCAGGCCAGCGAGTTCGTGGACCAGATGCCGGGCGGCCCGGACGCCCCCATCGAGCAGGGTGGGCGCAACGTCTCGGGAGGCCAGCGCCAACGCTTGGCCATAGCCCGGGCCATCGCCCGCAAGCCCGAGATTCTCATCTTCGACGACTCCTTCTCGGCCTTGGACTTTGCTACGGACAAGGCCCTGCGCGCCGCCCTGGATGCCGAGTGCGCCGACGTCACCCGCCTGGTCGTGGCCCAGCGCGTGAGCACCATCCGCGACGCCGACCTCATCGTCGTCCTGGACGAGGGGAGGGTCGTGGGTCAGGGTACCCACGCTCAGCTGCTGGAATCCTGCGACGCTTACCGCGAGATTGTGCTCTCGCAGACCAACGGGGAGGAGGTGCCCGATGCCTCCTAAGGGACCAGGGCCCATGCCTGGTTTTGTCGGGCGCGACAAGGTCAGCATAGGACCCCAGCTCAAGAGGTTCTTCGTCTATGCCCGTCGCTATATCCCGGCCATCGCCGTGGCGGCGGTCCTCGCCTTCGCGGGCACCATCCTGAACCTTATCGGCCCCTCCAAGCTGGGCGATATGACCGACGTCATCGCCGCGGGGCTCGAGGGGGCCATGGATATGGAGGTCGTCACCCGCCTAGCCGTCCTGCTTCTGGCCCTCTACGTGGGCGGCGTCGTCCTGAGCTACGGGGAGGGGCTCATCCTGACCTCGGTCGTCCAGCGCCTCAACCAGAAGATGCGGGCCGACCTGTCGGACAAGGTGGACCGCCTGCCCCTGCGCTACCTGGACTCCATGCCCACCGGCAACGTGCTGTCGCTTGCCACCAACGACGTGGACTCCATAGGCCGCTCGCTCAACCAGAGCATGTCCTCCCTGCTCACTGCGGCCGTGCAGATTGTGGGCTCCCTCATCCTTATGTTCGCCACCAACGCCCTCATGGCCCTGGCCGGCGTGGGGACGGCCCTTTTGGGGATGGCGATAACGGTGGTCATCGTTGCCAAGTCGCAGAAGTACTTCGTGGCCCAGCAGGAGGCCCTGGGCAAGGTGGACAGCCAGGTGGAGGAGGTCATGGGCGGCCTGGACGTGGTGCACATCTCCAGCGCGGAAAAGGCCCAGATAGCGACCTTCGACAAGCTCAACGGCCAGCTGTACGAGGTGGCCTATAAGGCGGCCTTCCTCTCGTCCACGATGATGCCCCTCATGGGCTTCATCGGCAACCTGGGCTACGTGGCTGTCTGCATCGTGGGCGGCGCCCTGGCCATGAACGGGTCCATCCCCTTCGGCACGGTCGTGGCGTTCATGGTCTACATCCGCCTCTTCACCCAGCCCCTGCAGACCATCGCCCAGGCCTCCACGAGCGTGCAGACCATGGCCGCCGCCTGCAAGCGGGTCTTCGACTTCCTGGACCAGGAGGAGCTGGCCGACGAGGGGGGCAAGACCGCCAAGCTGGAGAACATCGAGGGCAAGGTGGAGTTCGACCACGTGTGCTTCGGCTACAAGCCGGGCCAGGAGGTCATCCACGACTTCTCGGCCACGGCCCTGCCCGGGCAAAAGGTGGCCATCGTGGGCCCCACGGGCGCCGGCAAGACGACCATCGTCAACCTGCTCATGAGGTTCTATGAGGTGGATGGGGGCGAGATTCGCATCGACGGCGTGCCTACCCAGCAGGTCACCCGCCGCAACCTCCACGAGCAGTTCGGCATGGTCCTGCAGGACACCTGGTTCTTCGAGGGGACCCTGCGCGAGAACATCGCCTTCGACACCCCCGACGTGACCGACGACGTGCTGGAGCGGGCCTGCGAGGCGGTGGGCCTGTCGGGCTTTGTGGCCTCGCTGCCCCAGGGCTTTGACACCAGGCTGGACCCCAGCGTCATCTCCGCGGGCCAGCGCCAGCTCATCACCATAGCCCGCGCCATGGTCAAAAACGCGCCCCTGCTCATCCTGGACGAGGCCACCTCCTCGGTGGACACCCGCACCGAGCGGCGGGTCCAGCAGGCCATGGACGCCCTCATGAGGCGGCGTACCAGCTTCGTCATCGCCCACCGGCTCTCGACCATCCGCGACGCCGACCTGATTCTGGTCATGGAGCAGGGCGAGGTCGTGGAGAGCGGCACCCATGAGGGCCTCCTGGCCCGCGGCGGCGCCTACGCCAGGCTCTACAACGCTCAGTTCACGGTATAAGAACACGCAGGTCCCATAGGATGAGGGGGAGGGGCGTCCGCACCCGGCGGGCGCCCCTCTTGCTGTTTCTGGCCCGCCTGTGCCCGCGGGGGCCTCGGGTCCTGCGCGGGGGCGTGGGCGACGACCTTGGGTGACGGCGGCCTTTGGTGATGCCGGCCTCGGGCGGTAGCTGCCTTTGGTGACGGCCGCCTTGGGTGGCAGAGGGGACGTCGATAAGCCCCCTCAGACACTGAAGTCAGCAAAACCACAGCTCAGACATGTCAAGTCTTTTCTCAAATCTTCCTTCTCGCCAACTATGGGTAATGCCTTTCTCGCCCTTTATTCGCGCAGGTGGAGCCAAGTTTCGCCAACTGTGGACGTTTCGCCGGGGGGTCTGCGGCACGTACATTCGAAACGTCCCGCAGACAGAGGAGGAGTGGCGATGAGCGAACGTGAAGAGGGCACGGCCGGGCAGACCGGCCAGGCAGCCGAGGGCGGCCCGGACAAGGTCCGCGCCTGCCTCAAGTCAACGCACGCCAACACGCTGGCCAAACTCGAGTGCCTGCGCGCCTGCGTCGTCGACGGCGAGGGGGACGGGTTTGCCTACCGCGAGGTCGAGGAGGCGCTCGCCCAGAACGCGACCGTGAAGACGGCCACCCAGGGCGTGCACGTCCTGATTGACGCCCTCGTGCAGGCAGGCGGCATTGTCAAGACGCCGGTGCCCGAGGAGGCCCCCGAGCTCGCCGACTGGGCCCCCGAGGCGCCCGAGACCCCCGCCGCCGAGCCTTCCGACCAGGCCCCTGAGACCCCTGACGCCGAACCCGCCCAGGAGGAACCGGCGCCCGAGCCTTCCGCCGACGCGGCCGCGGACTCCCCGCAGCAGGCCGAGCCCGCCCCTGCGGACGGCGAGGCCCCCAAGCCCGAGGACCAGCCGGTCGACTACCTGCTGCGTACCAGCGAGGCCGGCAAAGCCGTCCTCGAGGAGTTCAGCCCCGTCAGGCGCTTCCTGGCGGTCATTGCCGACGAGACCCAGGAGCGCGTAGACGCCTACGCAAAGGTCCTGGTCGCCTGCGAGGCCCAAGGCGGCCTCTCCCGCCAGCAGGTCGAGGCGGAGCTCGGCGACGACCCGGCCCTGACCTACCCCACGCGCGTCTACCCGGACTATTTCGTGTCGCGTCTGGAGTCGGTGGGCGGCCTTGTCTGGGACAAAAAATGGTGCACCACCGCGGCGGGCGAGCTCATGCTCGACGCCCTCGCATCCCGCTAGGGCGACGCCGCGTTGCAAGGCCACCTGGCCTGCCGGCCAGGTGGAAGGGCAAGGAGAGATAAAGAAGAAGGAGGAGGTTCCATGGCACTAGGCAATCAGGGGCACGCGACGCTAACCCGGCGCGACTTCGTCAAGACCACCGCCGCCATGGGCGCAGTGGCCGCACTCGGTATGGGGGCCACAGGAGACCTGGTCAAGGCCGACCCCGCCCGCGCTGCCGAGGCCGGTGAGGAGAAGATCGTCAAGACCTCGTGCCGCGCCTGCATCGCCAGCTGCGCCGTCCTCGCGCATGTGCGCGACGGCAGGGTCATCCGCCTCGAGGGCAACCCCGAGAGCCCGATGAGCCAGGGCGGTGTCTGCGCTAAGGGCATGAGCGGCATCCAGGCCCTCTACCACCCCAATCGCAACAAGTACCCCATGCGCCTTGTGGGCGAGCGTGGTAGCAATCAGTGGGAGCGCATCTCCTGGGACGAGGCGATTACCGAGGTTGCCACCCGCATCAACGAGACGTCCGAGAAGTACGGCCCCGAGTCCATCAGCGTCTCGACCGGTGGCGGCGGCAACCCCCACTTCTCCAACGTCAAGCGCTTTGGCGAGGCCATCGGCACGCCCAACGTCTGGGAGCCCGGCTGCGCCCAGTGCTACCTGCCCCGCATGGCCGCATCCCAGCTATCCAACGGCCTCGGCAAGGCCAACAACCTGTCTTTCTCTGACTCGAACGGCTGGGACTACTACTACACCGACAGTGCCGTGACCAGCCTGGTCCTGTGGGGCACCGACCCGTCTAACTCCTCGGTCGCCACCGGCGGCCGCGCCCTGGCCGAGCTTCGCAACCGTCCCCAGGGGCTCAAGACCGTCGTCATCGACCCCCGCTACACCATCGACGCGGCCAAGGCCGACGTGTGGCTGCCCATCCGTCCCGGCACCGACGCCGCCCTGCTGCTGGCCTGGGCCAAGTGGATTCTGGACAACGAGAAGTACGACGCTGACTTCTGCACCACCTGGACCAACATGCCCTACCTGGTCAACCCTGAGACCCGTCTGACCCTCAAGGCCACCGAGGCGGGGCTGGAGGGCACCGACACCGACTACGTGGTGTGGGACCCCGACAAGAACGAACCCGTCGTCGTGGACTACCCCATGAACGAGGGCCTCAAGCCGGCGCTCTTCGGTGAGTACGAGGTCAACGGCCTCAAGTGCAAGACCGGCGGCCAGCTGCTCAAGGAGTCCTGCGAGGAGTGGACGCTGGATAAGGCCGCTGAGATCTGCTGGCTCGACGCCGACCAAATCGAGAAGGCGCTCGAGATCTACACCGACCCCGAGGGTCAGTCCGGCATCCTCCAGGGCGTCGCCATCGACCAGAACCCGCAGTCCATGCAGGCCGCCCTGGGTGCCCTCAACCTCGAGTACCTCATGGGCAATGTCGAGAAGCCTGGCTCCATGCTGCAGGTGTTCGCCAGCGCCCCCTGCAAGGACCAGCTGGGCAACACCCCGCGCCTGCTGGACAAGGCCACGGTCCTCAAGCGCTGCGGCTATGTCGAGCACAAGGCCCTGATGGACTGGGACATGTGCTTCATCCCCGACGTGCTCAAGGCCATGAAGGACGGCGACCCCTACCAGATCCACATGTGGATTGACCGCTCGGGCAACAAGCACGTCGTGATGGCCAACTCCACCTGCCTGGACGAGACCGTGCCCAACCTGGACTACGTCGTGCACATCTACATGTACCCGACGGCCTTCTCGGTCCTGTGCGCCGACATGATTCTGCCCTGCACCGAGTGGCTTGAGACCAACCTCACCATCCCGCAGCTCAACACCATCGTCATCCGCCAGGCTGTCACCCACCTGTTCGAGACGGTCGAGGAGGGCATCATCTGGACCCAGATCGTCCAGAAGTGCGCCGAGCTCGGCAACGAGCAGGCCGCCAGCTCCTTCGACGAGGAGGCCTGCTTCACGACCCCCTTCTACAAGAACGAGTACGAGAAGCAGCTGCAGCACCTCAACAAGCTGGACATGACCTGGGAGGAGGTCTGCGAGGAGGGCGTCATCACCTGGTGCACCCCCGAAGAGTACCGCACCTACCAGGTCTACCTCCAGACCGACGAGGACACCGGCAAGCCCAAGGGCTTCGGCACCCCGTCCAAGAAGTGCGAGGTCTACTGCGAGTCCAATATCATCCTGGGCCGCACCGGCTACCCCTGGGCCAAGTGCAAGGAGGAGGAGCACTTCGAGGTCGAGCCGGTCAGCGTCGACTACGAGCCCCTGTGCTACTACGAGGAGCCGGCCGAGAGCCCGCTGACCGACACCGAGTACCCGCTGGTCCTGACCGAGGGCCGTCTGCCCATGTACCACCACGGCACCCTGCGCAACATCCCCTACCTGCGCGAGCTCTACCCCGTGCCCGAGTGCTGGATCAACCCGGAGGACGCCGAGAAGTACGGCATCGAGGACGGCACCTGGGTCGACCTGGAGAGCCGTCGCAGCAAGACCCACGGCAAGGCCAAGGTGACGACCCGCATCCCCAAGGGCGTCGTGTACCAGGAGCGTTTCTGGGCGCCCGAGCTGCTCGACACCGACGCGGAGCAGGCCTACAGGGTCTTCAACATCAACGTTCTGACCAAGAACGACCCGCCCTACAACCCCGAGTTTGGCACCTACACGCTGCGTGGGTTCACGGTCAAGGTGAGCCCGAGCGAGGACGACGTCGACTCCATGGTGTGGACCAAGCCTGAGCAGTTTGCCCCGTGGATGCCCGAGCCCTCCGACCCCACTGAGGATGTGTTCGACTATGGCGCATAATTGTCTCGTCATCAACATCGACCGCTGCACGGGCTGCTTCGCCTGCCAGATTGCCTGCAAGAACGCCAACGCCGTCGACCTGGGCATCAACTGGAACCGCGTCCTCATGCAGGGCCCCATCGGCGAGTACCCCGACATGACCTACTACGCCCTGCCCACCCAGTGCCAGCAGTGCGAGAACGCCCCCTGCGTCGAGGTGTGCCCCACCGGCGCCTCCTACCGCGACGAGGGTGACAACGTGGTCCTCATCGACCATGACGTCTGCATCGGCTGCCAGCTCTGCATCTCCGCCTGCCCCTACGACGTGCGCACCTACAACGCCGAGGCCAACGTGGTGGAGAAGTGCACCCTGTGCCACAACCTCACCGAGAACGGCGACAAGCCCGCCTGCGTGACCTGCTGCTCCGGCGGCGCCCGCTTCTACGGCGACCTGGACGACCCCGAGTCCGACCCCAGCAAGGAGCTGGCCAAGTACGACGAGGCCGACATCCACACCCTCAAGGACAACGGCAACACTCCCGCTACCCACTACATCATGACCAAGATGTCGGGCGAGTGGCAGGACCTGGACGAACTGGGCTTCCACGCCTAAGCTAAGCACAACGCGCCGCGGGGCGGGTACAATGGTCCCGCGGCACCCGAGAAACCTGCCGGCCGGCAGCCCTATGGACTGCCGGCCGGCTTGCAGAAGGCGGAGGATATCGACATGACGGACAAGCCTATGGATACCTTGGAGAAAGAGGTGCTCGAGACGAGCGGCCCGCGTGCGGCCTTCTGCCGTTTTCTAGCGGGGCTCTTCCTCTACGAGCCCACGCAGGAGCAGGTGGACGCCATGGCGGCGGCCGACCTTCCCTGTGACGACACCGAGATCGGCCGCGGCTACGCCCTGATTGCCGAGTACCTCCGCCACCGCGACAGCGGCACGCGCCAGCAAATCGCCGTGGACTACGCCCACACCTTCCTGGGCGCGGGCTCCTACGAGAAGATAACCGCCCCGCCCTATGAGTCGGTCTTCACCAGCGAGGAGCGCCTGCTCATGCAGGACGCCCGCGACGCCGTGCTCGTCTGGTACCGCGGCGAGGGGCTCGACCTGCCCAGCGAGAACACCACGCCCGAGGACCACGCCGGCTTCGAGCTCCAGTTCATGGCCACCCTGATTGAGCGGGCCCAGCAGGCCGCCGAGGAGGGGGACGAGGCCCGCCTGGCCGAGCTGGTGGACAAGCAGGCCGGATACTACCGCGAGCATATGGCCAACTGGCTGCCGGCCCTGGCCAAGGCCATCGACGACAACTGCGAGACCGATTTCTACCACGGCTTCGCCTGCCTGGTACGCGGCCTGGTCGAGGAGGAGGGCGAGACGGTGGCCGGGCAAAAGGCCCTGCTCGGCTGAGGCGATGGGGCCTGATGGGACGAGGGACAGGGGAGCGGATGGCGAAGGGGAACAGGCTGGCCGCGGGGGATGACCGGCGGGTGGCGCCGGCCGTGTCCGGCGAGCATCCGGAGGTCGAGGTCCACGGGCCCTCGTCCTTTTCGCGCCTGCTCATGGAGCTGGACGACCAGTGGCCGGTCCTGCGTTTCCTCGGCTTCGGCTTTTACTATGCCTGGATCTGGCTCTGCTACGACTCGGGCGTGCTCATCGCCCCGTCGGCGTCTGCAGACGGTGCGGGCTTCTTTGTCAACGCCACCTCGGTCATGTACCTGCTCTCGACCTCGGCCCTGGCCCTGGTGCTTCTGGGGAGCGCCGCCTGGGAGAGGAGGTCGGCAGAGCTGGTGGAGCGGACGCCCTTTGTCCTGCTCATGGCCCTTGTCGCCGGCCTCGCCACGGCGGTGGTCGCCCTGCGCGCCCCCTTTGGCAGCTCGGACGCTCTCTTCTTGGCGGCCAGCGTCCTCACGGGTCTGGGGACGGCCTGGGTCGCCCTGCGCCTGGGGGCGGTCTACGCCGCGGTGTCGTCGAGGCGCGCCGTCATGTACGCGGCCGTCTCCTTCGTCGCGGCCGGCGCAACCTACTTCGTCGTGAGCGGCCTGCCCCATGCGGCAGGCATCGCCCTCATGTCCCTGCTCCCCCTCTTCGCCGCCGTCTGCACGATGGCATCCCCGGACGAGTCGGCCGTGTGTGCCGGCGAAAGGGACAAGGCCGCCGACCTGCCAAAACTGCCCGAGCACTTCCTGCTGCGCATCGTTTTCGGCATCGCCCTCTTCTCGATCGTCGTGGGTCTGGCAAAGGGGACCTCCGCCCAGAGCACCCAGGCCGGCGGCACGGGAGGCGTGGGGTCCATAATCGTGCTGGCCATGTCCCTGATGGCCTTGGTCATCTATTTCGTCGTCTGCGCGACGGGGGAGAACCTCGACCTCAGCCGTCTCTTCTACCCGGTCATCCTCTTGCTGGTCGCGGGCCTGTTGGTGCCGCCCCTCTTGGGGACGGGCAGGAGCCTGCCGGGCTCGGTCTTCGTGGGCGTCGCCTACGCCTTTTTCATCATGCTGGTTTGGTGCACCCTCGCGCAGATTGCCCACCACACCGGCATGTCGGCGGTGCGCGTCTTCGGCGTGGGCCGCGGGGCCTCGGCGCTGGGCACGACCTTGGGCTGGTTGATCGGCGTCTTTTTCGTCGGCCCGGCTGGGACGGGGGAGGTCCCGCTGGCAGTCACGGTGGCCATGGCCTTTGTGGTTTTGATGGCGGCGCCGCTTGTGTTCAGCGGCCGGGCCCTTGTCACGACGTTGGAGATCGGCCCTGCGCGCGGCGCCGGCCAAGACGGGGGCGACGCAGGGGACGAGGGGCCCCAAACCGACCCGGGTCCCGACGGGGCCTGCGTCGAGCCCTCCGACGACGGGGGCGATAAGGCGGGCGGCCGTCACGGCGGCGCCTGGTCGCGCAAGTGCAACAAGATCGCCGACACCTATGCCCTCACCGACCGCGAGCGCGAGGTCCTCTTCCTGCTGGCCAAGGGCCGTACCATCAGCTACATATCCGACTACCTGCACGTCTCGTTCAACACGTCCAAGGCCCACATCCGGCATGTGTATATCAAGACAGGCGTCCACACCCGTCAGGAACTGCTCGACCTGGTGGAGCACACCGACGCCTGACGGGGTGGCAGCCAGGCATCGCCCCATCACCCCCTAGCCGCTCAATCGTGCCAGCCAAGCACCGTCCCATCGCCCCCTAGGGCAACGCTGCCGCGGTCTGCAGCTTGTTCACACTCCCCGT
>CAZEAF010000036.1:0-1481 GCA_964510125.1 uncultured Coriobacteriaceae bacterium | reverse complement strand
CGGTCTGCAGCTTGTTCACACTCCCCGTTTTTATGGGGACTAAAAGTGGGTACCATTCTTTAAGCAATCCGATGGGGGGACGAGCCTGCCGGTGGCAGCCGGATGGCAAAACGGGGGCGATAACGTGAAAGAAGAGCTGACCGACCTCGGCATTCGAGCGGTGCTCAAATTGGTGCACTCCGATCCGGAAAAGCACATGTCGCGCTTGGTGAAGGCCATCACGACCTTGGGCAGCAAGTCCTTTCCCACCCAGATGAAGGTCGTCGAGGAGTATCTGCAGCCGGGCAAGAACGTCTGGGAGCTTGCCATGCGCCTGCTCAACGAGGTCGACCCCGCCGTCTTCGACAACCTCCTCACCAGCTTCTACCTCAACGCCAACGTCAAGGGTTGGCCGCGCCAGCAGGAGCTGCGCCAAAAGTACGACATGAACGTGCCCTGGGCCATCCTGCTCGACCCCACGAGCGCCTGCAACCTCCACTGCGTGGGCTGCTGGGCGGCCGATTACGGCAACAAGCTCAACCTGACCTTCGACGAGATCGACAGCATCATCGAGCAGGGCAAGGAGCTGGGCACCTACTTCTACATCTACACGGGCGGCGAGCCCCTCGTCCGCAAGAGCGACATTATCACCCTGTGCGAGAAGCACCCTGACTGCATCTTTCTCTCCTTCACCAACGGCACTCTTATCGACGACAAGTTCTGCGAGGACATGCTGCGGGTCAAGAACTTCATCCCCGCTATCAGCCTCGAGGGCGACGAAACGGCGACCGACTCCCGTCGCGGCGACGGCGTGCACGAGAAGGTCGAGCGGGCTATGCGCCTGCTCAAGGCCCACCACCTGCCCTTTGGCATCTCGGCCTGCTACACGGCCCAGAACTACGAGAGCATCTCCAGCGAGGCGTTCATCGACGAAATCATCGCCGACGGCGCCATGTTCATCTGGTACTTCCACTACATGCCCGTGGGCTCCGGCGCCACCAAGGACCTCCTGCCCACCCCTGAGCAGCGCGAGGGCATGTACCACAAGATTCGCGAGTACCGCGTGACCAAGGCCATCTTCCCCATGGACTTCCAAAACGACGGCCAGTTCACCCAGGGCTGCATCGCCGGCGGCCGCCGCTACCTGCACATCAACGCGGCCGGCGACATGGACCCCTGCGTGTTCATCCACTTCTCCGACTCCAATATCCGCGAGAAGAGCCTGTTCGACGGCCTGCGCTCGCCACTTTTCCAGGCCTACCACGACGCCCAGCCCTTCAACCAGAACATGCTGGAGCCCTGCCCCATGCTGGAGAACCCCGACCGCCTGGGCCAGCTGGTGGCCGAGTCGGGCGCCCACTCCACCAACCTGGAGGGCCTCGAGTCGCCCGAGCTCCTGTATTCCCGCTGCGAGGAGTACGCCCTCAACTGGAAGCCCACGGCCGAGAAGCTCTGGTCGCTGGACCACAACATGGGCAAGTTCAGCCACTAGGCCCTGTTCA
>CAZEAF010000035.1:12337-15881 GCA_964510125.1 uncultured Coriobacteriaceae bacterium | reverse complement strand
TCGGGCACGGGCGGGGCCGCCCCAGGCTCCCTCGTGCACGAATGGGGCCGGCGCCCCCAGGCGCCGCCGGGCGCGGGCGCCTCTGACAGCGGCCCGAACAACGAAAAAGGCGACCACCAGAACACTATATCGCTGCCGGGGAAGTGTCCCAGCTGGTGGGAGCCGTGCCAGAAAAAGAAGGGCAGCTTTTCCATCCGGGCCTTCCTTGGCTCATGCTCGCAAAAAGCGGAGTGATTTGAGAAATCCGGGGGCTATATCACGGTTGTACACATCAAACGCCCCGTTATGGGACGGTTATGACCGTCGAGAGGGCCGCGGGCTTCGCCCCGGCCCAGGCACCGTCTGCCCCTCATTCTGTGGGCATAACCTCTGACCTGCGGTTTTGTCGGAGCCTCCTTCACGTCGAGACAGCAAGCGCGCCCACCCGGGCGGGCGCGCCCTGCCCCGGATGTGTACAACCGTGATATAGCCCCGCGTTTTCGGATTTCTCTCCGCTTTTCTCCTGAAGGCCGGGCCCTGAGGCCCGGCCCGGGGCCGCCCCGCGCGGGTCGCGTGGGGCGCGCAATCCGGGAGAGCGGCCCTGCCGGCCCCCCGCGCGGGCGCGCACGCCTCCCGTCACGCTTACTGCCGGTAGTAGCTCAGGAAGTCCTCGAGCTTGCCCACGGCCTCCTCGAGGACCTCGATGCGGGGCAGGTAGACGATGCGGAAGTGGTCGGGCTCGGCCCAGTTGAAGCCGGTGCCCTGGACGATGAGAATCTTCTTGTCCTTGAGCAGGTCAAGGGCGAACTTGGCGTCGTCGGTGATGTTGAACTTCTTGGTGTCAATCTTGGGGAAGATGTAAAAGGCCGCCTTGGGCTTGACCACGCTGATGCCGGGGATCGAGTTGAGCGCGTTGTAGATGTACTCGCGCTGCTCATAGATTCGGCCGCCGGGCACGATGTAGTTCTTGACGCTCTGGTAGCCCCACAGGGCCGTCTGCACGATGGACTGGGCCGGCACGTTGGAGCAAAGGCGCATGTTGGAGAGCATGTTGATGCCCTCGATGTAGTCGGCGGCGATGCGCTTGTTGCCCGAGAGCACCATCCAGCCGATGCGGTAGCCGGCGATCATGTGGGACTTGGACAGGCCGCTGAAGGTCACGCAGAAGAGGTCGGGCGCCATGGAGGCAATGGAGGTGTGCTCGATGCCGTCCATGCATAGGCGGTCGTAGATTTCGTCGGAGAAGATGATGAGCTGGTGCTCGCGGGCGGTGTCGACAATCTCCTGCAGGACCTCGCGCGGGTAGACGGCGCCGGTGGGGTTGTTGGGGTTGATGATGACGATGGCCTTGGTCCGCGGGGTAATCTTGGACCGGATGTCATCCATGTCCGGGTACCAATCGGCCTGCTCGTCGCACACGTAGTGGACCACCTTGCCGCCGGCCAGCGTGGCGCAGGCGGTCCACAGGGGGTAGTCGGGACTGGGGATAAGAATCTCGTCGCCGTCGTCGAGCAGGGCGCTCATGGACAGGTTGATGAGCTCGGACACGCCGTTGCCAGTGTAGACGTCGTCCATGGTGACGTTGGGCAGGCCCTTGATCTGCGAGTACTGCATGATGGCCTTGCGCGCCGAGAAAAGGCCGTGCGAGTCGGAGTAGCCCTCGCAGTCGGCAAGCTGGCGGGACATGTCGTAGACGACCTCGTCGGGCGTGCGGAAGCCGAAGGGGGCGGGGTTGCCGATGTTGAGCTTGAGGACCTGGGTGCCGGCTGCCTCCATGCGGGCCGCCTCGGCGACCACCGGGCCGCGGACGTCATAGAGGACATGGTCGAGCTTGGAAGACTTGGTGAACTGGCGCATGTCGGTGCCTTTCGTGGGCTGGGAGGTGAGGGGAACCGGGATGGTCTTGGCCGCGTCCCGGGACTTGGATGCCCCAGCGTGCTTGCTGGCCTGGAATCCCGCTGCATGTCCTGCTTGCACGGGGTGGGCGGGGGCTGTGGCGTCCGGGCCGCCGGCAGGGGCCGCGTTATCGGAAGGGGCGCCGGACGGGGCGGGCCCGCATGCGACGTCGCGCGACCCTTGGACGTCCCGCACGGCCTCCTTGGGCACGGACGCCACCGACTCGGCGCTGCCGATGAGCCAGGAAGCCGAGACCCCCAGCGTCCCCGCCAGGAACTCCAGCATGTCGTAGCGGGGCATGGTCTTGCCCGAAAGATACTGGGAGAGCTGGCTTTTGCCCAGCTTGTGGCCCTGGCTTGTCACATTGGCAATGAGGTCTGACCGGGACATGCCGGCGCCCTTCATCGCAAAGGCCAGGTTCTCGGCAAACGTTCCCTCTGCCATCTTGCGCTCCTTTGGTTCAACGGGCGCCTGCCTGCTTTGGCGCGCCCACCCACAAGTTCAATTTGCTGTCGAGAGGACGCTTCCGAGCAGCCCGCGCATCCCTCGGCATCAAAGGTCCATTAGATAGAAATGTTAGCCCCTTTGCCTGCCAAAAGCTGCAGGAGTTCAATTTAGATGAATCTCCTCATAACCGGCAAAATGAACTCTGTAATCGGCGGCTTTGGTCTGACGTCCCGCCCGATGCTGCTACCCTATGGAGTTGGTCTTGCCATCGCACAAACGCTAAGGAGCCATCCATGGCCATCACCGAGCTCGACCTCGCCACCACGCGCGAGCTGCTGGACTTCATCCAGGCCAGCCCCAGCATGTTCCACGCCGCCCACACCGCCCGCGCCTACCTGGACCGGGCGGGCTTCACCTACCTGCCCGAGGGTGACGCGTGGGATGTCGCCGCAGGTGGATCCTATTACACCGCGCGCAACAACTCCAGCCTGGTCGCCTTCCGCGTGGGCGCCGACCTGCCCCGCGACGGCTACCACTTCCAGATGAGCGCCGCCCACTCCGACCAGCCCATGTTCAAGGTCAAGGCCGAGGCTGAGCTGGAGGGCCCCCGCGAGTATCTGCGCCTTGACGTGGAGGCCTACGGCGGCATGATTGACTCCACCTGGCTCGACCGGCCCCTGTCCCTGGCCGGGCGCGTGCTGGTTCAAGACGGCGACCGCATCCAGAGCCGCCTTTTCAACCTTGACAGGGACGTCCTGCTCATCCCCAACGTGGCCATCCACTTCAACCGCAAGGTGAACGAAGGCGTCGCCTTCAACCGCCAGGTCGACCTCTGCCCCCTTTTCTCGGCGGGCGAGCTGCACAAGGGCGACTTCGACCGCCTGGTCGCGGCCGAGCTGGGCGTGGAGCCCGGACAAATTCTGGGCCGCGACCTCTTCCTGGTGAACCGCACCAAGCCCTCAGTCTGGGGCTTTGCCAACGAGTTCGCCTCTGCCCCCAAGCTGGACGACCTCCAGTGCGCCTTTGCCTCGCTCAAGGGCTTTCTATCCTCGGACAACCAGGGTGACGTCTCGGTCTGGTGCCTCTTTGACAACGAGGAGGTGGGGTCCAACACCAAGCAGGGGGCCATGTCGACCCTTTTGGCCGACACCCTGCGCCGCATCAACACCTGCCTGGGCAAATCCGAGGAGGACTACCTGCGCGCTGTGTCCAAATCCTTCCT
>CAZEAF010000035.1:0-12237 GCA_964510125.1 uncultured Coriobacteriaceae bacterium | reverse complement strand
CCTGCCTGGGCAAATCCGAGGAGGACTACCTGCGCGCTGTGTCCAAATCCTTCCTCGTGAGCTGCGACAACGCCCACGCCGTCCATCCCAACCACCCCGAGGTGACCGACGAGGTCAACTGCTGCTCGCTCAACGGTGGAATCGTCATCAAGGAATCCGCCAACCAGAAGTACACGACCGACGCCTTCAGTCGCGCCCTCTTCACGGCCGTCTGTCGCCAGGCGGGCGTGCCGGTCCAGACCTTTGCCAACCGCAGCGACGCAGCCGGCGGGTCGACCCTGGGCAACCTGTCGAACACGCAGGTCAGCATCCATGCGGTGGACATAGGCCTCCCCCAGCTGGCCATGCACTCCTCCTACGAGACCACCGGCACCAAGGCGACCGCCTACGGCATCGCGGCCCTCAGGGCCTTCTTCGACGCCGACCTGCGCATCGACGGGGCCGACGGGGCCGCGCTCTGACCTGCCGGGCGACTCCGACGAGGCCGGCGGCTCTGACGAGGCCGGCGGTTCCAACCAGGCCGGCGGCTCCGACCAGGCCGGCAGCTCCGACTAGCCCAGCAGCTCGGCCAGGACGCGGGCAACCAGGGTGCGCGGCAGAACCACCGAAAGCCCCGTGGCATCTTCAATCGCCCGCTTCATTTCGGCCGTGAAACCCATGCAGTCGGTGCAGACAAGGGCCACCCGGTGGTCGGTCCCAGCCGCCCCGAAGGCCCGGGCCGCGGCGGCTCCCACCTGCGCGGGCGTATTCAGGTAGGGCGACACGGCCGCCACCTGCACCTCCACCCCGTGCTCACCCCAGTAGGCGTAGGTCTGGTCAACCTGGTCGGGCATGGGGACCAGGTCGCCCACCGGCCTTCCGTCGCAAAGGGCCCCCACCACGGCATGAAGCAGGCCCTGCGGCTCAACGAGGGGGACCCGGTGGGAGAAGGGCGGGAAGGCGCCGGTGCACAAAAGCACGACGGCATCGGCGCCCTCCTCCTCGGCCTGGTCAATCTTTGCCTGCACGAGCGGCGTCACGTAGCGCTCGGTGAAGTGGGCCTGGCGCCCGTCCCTCATGCGGGAGACCAGGGTCTCGTCGCCTTCCCGCAAGGCGAACTCCCCCGCGCCAAAGGCCGCCTCGACCTCCTCAAAGGTCCTCTCGTCCAGCGCGCCGTATTCCACCAGCTCGACATCCTCGGGAAGCAGGGGCAGGATGTCGGGCGTGAGGTCGACCCGGGGCGCCTGGCCGATGGTGATGGCCGCGAGCCTGCGCTTTTTGCCACCCATCGGTCCTCCCTCAGACCTCGAAGGCTGGGCCGTCGCCGTAGCCCTTGAAGACGGTCATCTCGCCGTAGCGGCGGACCAGCTCGGCGTACTCCCCCTCGTCGTAGAACTTGACGGCGCCGGTGCCGAAGCCCTTGGCCACCTCCACGGCGAAGCGGGCGGCCTCCTCCACGTCGGTCGCATGCGTGGCGCCCGTGGCGCAGCCGGCCACCATCTGCTCGGTCGCGATAGCCACGCCGACCACCGGGGCGTCCGTCTCGGTCGCGGGCTGCAGGATGGAGTTGAGGTGGTGCAGGCTGTTGCCGTAGGGCGTGATGTCCTGCTGGGCCAGCGGGAAGATGGCCGGTAGCTTGCCCGTAACCCGGGTCATGACATCCATGAGGTCGTTGGATACCTCGAGGATGTAGCCGGACTTGACGGTGTTGGAGATGGCGATGCCGTTGAGGTTAATCACCCTATTGCCTTTGGTGGTGTCGATGGACAGGATGGCGTCCATGCGCCCGTCGACCTCGGCCGCGTTGCACTGGGCCATGGAGATGGGCGAGTCCATGAAGGGCACCGGGAAGTGGTCCTGGGTAGGGGCGTCAGGGCAGATATGTGTAGCGATTATGACGTCGCCGGCGAGGACGTCCCCGTTTTTGTGCATCTTGGAGAGCTTCAGGGCGACGGCAAGGGCGGCCAGCGCACCGTCGCCGTCGGACGTGAAGCCGACGACCGAGGGGCGCGCGCCCAAGCCGCCCAGCCTGCCGATGACGCCCAGGGTAGGGGCATCGCCGCCGCTCGTCTTGCCGTCAGAGCCTCTCACCAGAATTTTAATCTCGTCTGTCGAGCCACGCTTGCCCTCGAGCTTGACAACCTCTACCTGCGAGGCACCACTGGACAACATAAAATCTTTAATCTGTTCACCATTTGCTGAAGGAGTGTCGAGTAATTCATACAAATCGATGATTTCCCGAAACATCATGGATACAACCTCTTTCGTAAAATGTTGTACGAAGTTGTGCAGCCAGGCGCGGGGCCACCCACGCATAACCGGCTGCCAAGGGGATTCTAGGGCAAGTCACCGCAAGGCACAGGCTCCATCCGCGCGCTTTTTTGTGAACCCAAGTATGGGCCCTCACCGATCCAGGCGCGCGGCAGACATCGACAAGCAGTACGACAAAGAGGAGACTCACATGAACCTCGCACAGAGCAACGTCAGCCGCCGCACCTTCATCGCCGGGGCAACCGCCGCCGCCATCGCCGCCAGCCTGGGCATCTCCGCCTCCGACGCGCCCGAGGCCCGCGCGGCCGAGGGCGGCACGCTCACCGTCTCCCTGGCCTCCTCGCCCAGCAAGCTCGATCCCATCCACTACTCGGGCACCTACGAGAGCCAGGTCATCTGCCAGGTCACCGACCGTCTGGTCGAGTACAACGACACCCTCGACGAGTACGTCCCCTCCGTGGCCACCGGGTGGACGGTCTCCGACGACGGCATCACCTACGTCTTCACCATCCGCGAGGGCATGATGTTCCACAACGGCGAGTACGTCCAGGGCCGTGAGATGACCCCTGAGGACGTGGCCTACTCTCTCAACCGCTCCGCCGAGCTGTCCGACAACGCCCGTCTGGCCATGCTGGACAACGCCGAGGTCACGGGCGACCACGAGGTCACCTGCACCCTCAAGAGCGCCAACGCCGCCTTCCTCACGGCCCTGACCGACGCCGGCAACTCCATCATCGCCAAGGAGGAGGTCGAGGGCTGGGGCGATGACTTCGGCAAGAACCTCACCGGCACCGGCCCCTTCATCCTCAAGGAGTTCCTGCTCGACGAGTCGGCCACCCTTGAGGCCAACCCGGACTACTACCTGGGCAGGCCCAACGTGGACAAGCTGGTCATCCGCTTCATCACCGACGCCACCCAGGCTGCCAACTCCGTGGTCACCGGCGAGGTCGACATCGCGACCGACCTGTCCGGCGAGGCCATCGAGACCGTCTCCAAGGCCGACTCCTGCGAGCTGGTTGAGACCCAGGCCCTGCAGATCAACTACATCCGCTTCAACCACAACCACGAGGCCATGAAGGACCCCAACGTCCGCAAGGCCATGACCGAGGTCGTCGACTTCGACGCCGTCCGCGGCGCCCTCTACCAGTACGACGACGCCACGGCCGCCTACGAGCCCCTGCCCTTCGGCTCCTGGGGCTACAGCAAGGACCTGGAGTCCCTCTTCCCGGCCTACGACCCCGAGGACGCCGTCAAGCTCATGCAGGAGGCCGGTTGGGGCGACGGCTTCGACTGCACCATCTACGTCTCCAACAAGGAGGAGCGTAAGACCCTGGCCACCCTGCTCCAGGCCTACTGGGCCACGCTGAACATCAACGCCCAGATTGACGTGTCCGAGTGGGGCACCTTCTCCGACACCGTGTGCTCCGGCAACGCCGACGTGTATGCCATGAGCTGGTCTTGGTACCCGGACCCCTACTTCTTCCTCAACAACCTCTTCTCCTCGACCCAGACCTCGGCCATCGGCAACGGCGCGGGCTACGTCAACGCCGAGGTCGACGACCTGCTCCAGAAGGCCGTCGAGACGACCGACCAGGACGAGCGCGCCAGCTACTACCAGCAGGTCATCGAGATTGCCATGAAGGACTACGCCGGCATCTACTACGCCGTGCCCAACCTCTTCTACGGCATCACCCCCCGCGTGCACGACTTCGTCCAGCGTCCCGACGGCACCCTGCGCTTCGTCACGCGCGACCGCAACACCTCCGTCGACTAACGCCCCGATAAACCTTTGCCCCAGCAGGGGGACCCGCGCTGTAAAGGCAGGTCCCCCTTTTGCAATAACAAGGACCGTCCCTACTCTGTTCGCGTATCCCGACTATGGTGGTGAGAGCCCGTGTTAAAGACGATACTGCGGCGCGTGCTCCAGGCTATCCCGACGCTTTTCATCGTCGTGACGTTCACCTTCATCCTGACGCGCATGATTCCCGGCAACCCCGCGGCGACCCTTCTGGGCCCGCAGGCGTCGGCCGAGGACATCGCGAGGATGGAGCAGACGCTTGGGCTGGACCAGCCGATGTGGAAGCAGTACGTCGACTACATCGCCGACGTGCTCAGGGGCGACTTCGGTACGTCCTACATGTACAACCAGCCGGTGACCGACCTCATCGCGCAGCGCATCCCCAACACGCTGCAAATCACCGTGGTCGGCCTGGTCATCGCCCTGATTATCGGCGTGTGGATTGGCATCTACTCGGCCTTGCACCAGTATTCGGCGGGTGACTACGTCTTCATGGTGCTCGCCCTGATAGGCGTGTCCATGCCCATCTTCTGGCTGGGCCTCATGCTGGTGAAGTTCTTCGCCGTCGACCTGGGCTGGCTTCCCGTCTCGGGCCGAGGCGACGGGACCTTCCAAGACACGGTCATGCATATGATTTTGCCCTGTTTCTGCCTGGCCACCATCCCCATGGCGACCTTCGCCCGTATCACCCGCTCCAGCATGCTGGAGTCCATCCAGTCGGACTCCATCAAGGCCCTGCGTGCCCGCGGCATCAAGGAGCGCTCAGTCGTGTGGAAGCACGCCCTCAAGAACGCCCTGCCGCCCATCGTGACGGTCCTCGGCCTGCAGATTGCCAGCTGCTTCACGGGCGCCATCCTCACCGAGTCCATCTTCTCCTGGCCGGGCATGGGCACGATGATCGTGAACGCTATCACCAACCGCGACTACATGCTCATCCAGGGCACGGTCCTATTCTTCGCGGTCGTCTTCATCCTCATTAACCTGATTGTCGACATCGTCTACCTGCTCATCAACCCGCGGGTGAGCTACGAGGGGGGTGGCAAGTAACATGGCGCTCAAAAAGAAGCAGCTGGCCACAGAAGCCGCCGGTGCCGTGGAGACCAGCCACCTGAGCGCCGACTACGACGAGGAGCTCCTGCGCCGCGAACGCCGTGCCAACAACGCCTGGCACAAGCTCATCCGCAACAAGACTGCCGTCGTGGGCCTGGTAATCGTCGTGGTCATGGTGGCCCTGGCCGTCTTTGCCCCTCTCATCACCAAGTACAGCCCGTCCCAGATTGACCCGCTCTCCTCCTACTTGGACCCGTTGTCGTACGACAAGAGCGGCAACTTCCACCTCTTCGGCACCGACAAGATTGGCCGCGACCTCTTCACCCGCGTGCTCTACGGCGCCCGCGTCTCCCTCATCGTCGCCTTCGGCGGCACGGTCGTGGCGGGCGCCATCGGCGTGATCCTGGGCCTGGTGGCCGGCTACTTCGGCGGCGTCGTCGACACGATTATCATGCGCATCATGGATGGCATGCTCTCCTTCCCCTTCATCCTTCTGGCCATCTTCCTCATGACCATCCTGGGGTCGGGAATATTCAACGTTATCCTGGCCATCGGCATCGGCAACGTGCCCAACTTCGCCCGCGTGGTACGCGGAGAGGTGCTGGTGGTCAAGGGCCAGGAATACTGCAACGCCGCCCGCATCATCGGCGTGTCCAACCTGCGCATGCTCTTCTCGCACATCCTGCCCAACGCCATCTCGCCCCTGATCGTCTACGCCACCCTGGGCGTCGCCGGCGCCATCATCTCCGAGGCCTCCCTGTCCTTCCTGGGCCTGGGCATCTCCGAGCCCACCCCCTCCTGGGGCCAGATCCTCTACAGCGGCAAGGACGTCATGAACGGCCATCCCTACATCGCCACCATCTCAGGCCTCTTTATCCTTGTCACGGTGCTCGGGTTCAACCTGCTCGGCGACGGTATCCGCGACGTGCTCGACCCCAAGATGAAGAAGTGATCCGATGACCACGAGCGAACACCTCCTGTCCGTCAAGGACCTCAAGACCTACTTCTACACCGCCACGGGCGTGTCCAAGGCCGTCGACGGCGTGTCCTTTACCGTCGATGCAGGCAAGACTATGGGCATCGTGGGCGAGTCCGGCTCGGGCAAGTCCGTCACGGCGAGCTCCATCATCCGCCTTCTGCCCCCACGCACAGGCAAAATCGTGGGCGGCTCCATCGAGTTCGACGGCAAGGACATCCTGGCCATGAGCAACAAGGAGCTGGTGGCCCTGCGCGGAAGCGACATCGCCACCATCTTCCAGGACCCCATGACCTCGCTGGACCCCGTCTTCAAGGTGGGCAAGCAGATGGTCGAGATGATCTGCGCCCACCAGGACGTCTCCAAGGACAAGGCGCGCCAGATGGCAGCCGACGCCCTGCGCCGCGTGGGCATCCCCGAGCCCGAGAAACGCATGGAGGCCTACCCCTACGAGCTGTCCGGCGGCATGTGCCAGCGCGTCATCATCGCCATGGCCGTGTGCTGCAAGCCCAAGTTCATCATCGCCGACGAGCCCACCACGGCCTTGGACGTGACCGTGCAGGCCAACGTCCTCGACCTGCTCAAAGACCTGCAGCGCGAGCAGAACACCCTTATCCTCCTCATCACCCACAACCTGGGCGTGGTCTGGGAGATGTGCGACGACGTCATGGTCATGTACGCCGGCAAGACGGTGGAGAAGGCCCCCACGGCCGACCTCTACGCCCACCCCCTGCACCCCTACACCTGGGGCCTGCTGGGCTCCATCCCCAAGCTGTCCGACCAGTCCAAGTCCATGCTGCGCGCCATCCCCGGCACGCCACCCGACCTGCGCCTGACCGGCGTGGGCTGCAACTTCTGCAACCGCTGCCCCTACGCCCAGGACATCTGCAGGACTGACGTGCCGCCGCTGGTCGAGGTGACGCCCGACCACTTTGTAGCCTGCCACCGCCAGAACAAGCAGACCCACCTGGACCAGGACCGCGACGTGACCGTGACCGCAGAGGAGGTTGACGCTTAGGATGGCAGACGAGAAGAACACGCAGGCAGCAGCTACCTTGGAAACCGCCGAGCCCGCTGCGGCCCCCGCCGCCCCGGCCACCGCGCCTGCCGCACCCGCCGACGGGGCCGGCCGCGAGCCGATTCTCAGGATTTCCCACCTGACCAAGGAGTTCAAGCTCAAGTCCCACCTGCCCTTTGCCAAGCCCCAGATCCTGCACGCCGTGACCGACGTCAACCTGGACCTCTACGAGGGCGAGACTCTGGGTATCATCGGCGAGTCAGGCTGCGGCAAGTCCACCCTGGGCCGCACCATCACCATGCTCCACACGGCCACCTCGGGCTCGGTTGAGTACCAGGGCCGTAACATCTTCGAGCTCAAGGGCCAGGACCTGGTCGACGTCCGCCGCGACATCCAAATGGTCTTCCAGGACCCCTTCTCCTCGCTCGACCCCCGCAAGACCTGCGGCGAGCTCATCTCGGAACCCCTCATCGTGCATCACATCATGCCCGACCGCCGCGAGCGCGAGCAGTACGTGCTCAAGCTCATGAAGGAGGTCGGCCTGGACATCCAGCATATGAACCGCTATCCACACGAGTTCTCAGGAGGCCAGCGCCAGCGCATCAATGTGGCTCGCGCCCTGGCCCTCTCCCCCAAAGTTATCGTGTGCGACGAGCCGGTCTCCGCCTTGGACGTATCCATCCAGGCCCAGGTGCTCAACCTCTTCAACCGCCTGCAGCGCCAGCACGACATCGCCTACATCTTCATCTCGCATGACCTCTCGGTCATCAAACACGTGTCCGACCGCATCGCCATCATGTACCTGGGCAGGGTCGTGGAGCTGTGCGAGTCCAGCCAGATTTACTCCAACCCCCTGCACCCCTACACCAAGGCCCTGCTGTCGGCCATCCCGCCCGAGACCCCCTTTGAGAAGAAGGAGCGCATCGTCCTCAAGGGCGAGATCCCCAGCCCCGTGGGCGACCAGGTGGGCTGTCCTTTGGCGGGCCGCTGCCCCTTCTGCATGGACCGCTGCGACAAGGACACGCCCGAGCTGCGCGATAATGGCGACAACCACAAGGTGGCTTGCTTTTTGTACGATAAGAACTAGGAGATATTTCTTTTGTACTACATAAACCAAAAGGATTACCCGCATATCCCTTATGCGACCATGACGGGGATTCCCGAGCTGCTCAACACCTCGACCACGGTGAGCTCCGCCGGCTGCGGCATCTGCTCGGCCAGCATGCTCGTGACCAACCTTACCGGCCGACTCTTCTCGCTGGCCGACGCCATGGAGCTCGCCCTGACCGTGGGCGCCAACCACAGCCCGGGGACCGACATGGGCCTTCTGGCCCCCTACCTGGCTGAACGCGCTGACCTCGAGCTGATTGTGACCACCAACGAGCAGGTCGTGCGCGAACACCTGCTGGCCGGCTGGATGGCCATCGCCAATGTGGGCGGCGACCGGCCCGAGGACGGCTGGGTGGGCCTCTTCTCCCATGGCGGCCACTTTGTGACCGTCGTGGGCATCTCCCAGGACGGCCAGACCGTGACCCTTCTCGACTCCTCCCAGGTGCCGGGCAAGTTCGACGAGGAGGGCCGCAAGGGCAAGGTGGTTGTCAACGGCCACTGCCTGCACTGCCCGCTTGACACCCTTATGGAAGACTGTAAGTCGCGCCCGACCGCGTGCTACGGCGAGGGCACGGAGTTTCGCGCATGGCTGGACCACGAGGGCCGCACCGACGCCGGCAACAAAGTCTACCTTTTCGGTCTCAAAGGCGGCGGACGTCAGTCTGAGTAAAAATATCCCAGGTCGGAAGCCATTTTCGCCAGCGTGGGCTCGTCCACGTAGGCCATGTGGCCGCAGGGGTACACGTGGAACTCAATCTGCTTCTTCAGCTCCCGGGGCAGGTAGAGGCAGGAGATGGTGTGGACGACGTTCCACCAGGGGGTCGCCGCGTCATAGGCGCCACCCAGAATGGCGATTTTCATCCGGGGGTTGCGGCGCAGGGCCACGGCGAGGTCGAAGGCAAGGTTGGGGGCATGGGCCCGGGTGTCGCAGCCAGGCTCGTCGTGGCGCCAGTCCCAGTTCCTGCCAATCTCGCTCCACACGTTCAGCCGGTAGGGGGCCGGGTTGCGGTATCCCAGCCCGCGTCCCAAGAAGTCGCGGAAGGCCCCGTACCAGCCGGTCTCCACCGCGTGTGAGGCCGGGTCCTCGCAGGCAAAGAAGAAGGACCCATTCTGGATGGGCAGGTCGCGATGCTCGGTGAAGCGCATGTCGAGACGGCCGCAGGCAAGTCCCTCGTCCTTGAGGAGCTCGCGCCGGAAGTCCTCCAGCTCCAGACGCAGGTTGTGCGCTTCCAGATAATCCGGTTCAATCCCGATGAACCCGGCCATCTTCTCGGCCACGTTGCGCCTGCGGTCCTCAGTTATGCGGTCGCCGGCCATGATGGCCTGGGCGTACTCGGTCTCCGCAAACCGGTACGCTTCGGTGTACCAGACCTGCCAGTCAAAACCCCGCGCCACCAGGCCAAAGTATTGGGCCGTGGCCGCGTAGGACGGCAGCAGGCCGATGTAGCCCAAATCGTTGCCAGGCTGGGTCTGGGTCCAGTCAAAGTAGGCCGAGAGCATGACAACGCCGGTCAGTGGCACGCCCGCCTCGCCCAGGTAGCGCATGAGGACGGCGCTGCGCATGGTCCCGTAGGACTCACCGAAGATATAGATTGGCGAGCCCCAGCGGTCGTTGTCGTCAAGCCAGCGGACGATGGCTCGGCAGAAGGTCCGCGCGTCCTCCTCGAGGCCGTAGACCCGCTCGGCGCCGTAACCGGGGGCCACAAAGGACCAACCGCAGCCCAAGGCGTCGAGGAAGACCAAATCGCTCTGAACCAGCAGGGTGCCGGGATTGTCGCGGACCTGGGGGTTGAGGTCGGCAAAGTCGCAGCTCCGGGTATCGACGCGCAGGGGCCCGATGCCCCCGAAGTTTATGGGGACGGAGGCGCTGCCGGGCCCGCCGTTGTAGCAGAAGGTGACCGGACGCAGGGCCCGGTCGACCTCCTCTCCCCCGATCGCCGTGGCCAGGTAGGAGATCGAGAACATCTGGCCCTCGAGGACCCCCTCGTCGTCCACGACCTCTATGTGGCCGGCGCAGGCCGTGTATGCGATGTCCTGCCCGCCTGCCGACCAGATGAAATCCGCGCTGGCGCAAGGGGGCACCTGGCAGCCGCCATCGCAGTCGCGGTCGGCCTCCCCTGCCTTCGCAACACTTCCGAGCACCGTCTCGTTGTCTGCTCCCATGGCCTTCTCCCTACTCGATGCCCAGCATGTCGCAGAGGGACAGCATGTAGATCTGGGCTGCATTGACGACGTCGAGGATGTCTACATCCTCGTTGTAGCCGTGGATGCCCTCGTTGTTGGCCGGCCCGAACTGGATGGTGGGGCAGCCCAGGTCGCGATAGTGCTTGGCATCGCTGGAGGCCCACTGGTAGGCCGGCAGGCACTCCTTGCCCCTCACGGCCTCGATGTTCTTCTTGAAGCTGGCGACCAGCAGGCTGTCGTAGTTGGTGTAGTTACCCTCGGCAATCCAGTCATACTCAGCGGTCACACCCTGGACGCCCGACTCGGTGATAATCTGATTCACCTTGTCCACGATCTGCTGGTGGTCCGTCCCGTAGGGCATACGGACGTCGACGACTGCCTCGGCGTGGTCGGGCACCTGGTTGACCTTGGTGCCGCCCGAGATGAGGCCGACGTTGGTGGCCACGTGGTCGATGAGGTTGGCGGCTTCGGGCGTATGGAGGGTCCCCTCGGCGATGATGCGGGAGTTCCTCAGGGCGATAGCTTCTGAGTCCGGGTAGTGGCCCGGAATCTCGGTGAGCTCCTGGATGTGGGGCAGCAGCGCCGCCAGCTTGAGGATGGCCGAGTCGCCCTTGTAGTTGGCTGTAGCGCCATGGCCTGGTGTGCCCTTTGCCACCAGGGTCAGGTGGAGGATGCCTTTCTGGCCAATCTCGATGTTGTCGTGGCCGGTAGGCTCGCCGATGATGACGGCGTCCGCCCCGTCGGCATAGCCGTTGCGGCAGAGCCATGCGGTGCCCTTGCCTGCGATTTCCTCGTCGCTTACCACATGCAGGCGGATGTCTCCCTTGAGGGGGGCGTCCGCCTGCTTGAGCAGGCCCATGACAAACAGGAGGATGGCCAGGCCGCACTTCATGTCGGAGGCTCCCCGGCCCAGAATCTTGTCCTCGGTCACGATGCCGCCAAAGGGGTCGAAGTCCCAGCCGGAAAGGTCGCCCACCGGCACCACGTCCACGTGGCCGTTGAGCACGACGCGGAAGCCCTCGCCGTCCTCGTTGCCGATATGGGCAATGAGGATGGGATACTCGGGGTCGTCTCCCACCTGGTCAGAGGCGATGTCCTTGCTGGCAAGATAGTCGCGGACGAACTCGATGGCCTGGCGCTGGTCGTCCACCGGGCTCTGGTTCTTGAGCTTGATGAGGCTTGAGCACAGGCCGATGAGCTCGTCCTTGTTGTCGATGACAAGCCGGTGCAGGGATTCGCGCGTGACGCTCATGAAGCCGCTCGCTTTCTGGTCGCAGGTGACACATACAGGATGGATGATATCCTCGCATATGATGACCGTTGTTGCAGCCCTTTGACTTTGCGGCGGATGGCATGGCCCACTTTTCAGACCCTTTCCACTCCGCCGGGTCGCCCGGCTCCGCCCCCGCTCCGTGCGGGGCGGGGCGAGGACTGGGCGAGGTCCGGCTTTCCTGCCGCTGCCGCTACCTGTCTGGGATTGCCCGATGTGTGCGTCTGACTTCCCTGCCGCCGCTACCTGTCTAGAATCGCCCGAAATGTGCGTCTGGCTTCCCGCGAAGTGTGCGTTTGGGCCCCTTTTGACGCACACTTCGGCCGATTTCAGACATGCTGGACGCACACTTCGCGGCATCTCAGACAGGCATGCCTGAGAGGCTCGCCCGCGCGCCGCGCGGAGCGGGCGGCGCGGACGATGGCTGGGGGCCCGAAGCAGAGGGCGAACAGCGGCGCTGCCGCTGTCCCATACGAGTCCATGCCAACCTTCTTGGCGCGGATTCCGGATCATGCTACCTAACATGAGTCACACTCCCGCGGGGCCATAGCCGCCATCTGGGCGGCCCGGGCCGCCAGCAG
>CAZEAF010000034.1:0-16343 GCA_964510125.1 uncultured Coriobacteriaceae bacterium | reverse complement strand
CGGGCAGGGCGAAGTCGTAGATGGCGTCGGCAGGGGCGTCGGTCGCCGTCCCATCCGCAACCGTCGCGCCGTCGCCGTCAGCGGCCGCCGTCTGCGTGGCCCCGCTCTCAAGCGTCACATAGAAGTGGGAGTTGCCGTCGATGACCACCTGGGCCATGGTCTTGATGGTGCCCTCCACCTGCACGCTGGCGCCGGAAGCCCCGTCGGCTGATTGGACGGCGTCGGGGTCGAGCACGCCCTGCTGGGCAAGGAGCTGCAGGTAGTTGGCCTGGGTCTGCTGGACCGTATCGCCGACGGCCACGTTCTGGTAGGCCTCGATATTGACCATGGCGAACATCTTGACCAGGCCCGCCGCATCCTTGAGGGCCATGAAGTAGGTGGGCTGGCCCTCGATGTTGAGCAGAAGCGGGAAGGTGGCCGTGTAGCGCAGGTTCTGCACCTGGCCCTCGGCGGAGTACATGGCCGAGTCCTCGGTGGCGCCGGCGACGCCGAAGAAGCGGGAGTCGCCTGTGCGCTGGTTGACCAGGATGAAGCCGATGATGGAGTTGTCCGCCGTGACCGAGCTCACGCCCGTGTAGAGGTAGACGTCGTCGTTCTGGGCGATGTAGTTGTAGCCCAGGCTGCCGTCGGTGCCGGGGGTGGTGCGCACGACGTTCTTCTGGCCAATCCAGCTGTTCCACCAGCCGCCGGAGTAGAGGCCGCTCCAGTTGTACTGCTGGACCAGCAGGTCAGAGGGGTAGGCGCGGTCGACCCACTGGGGGCAGTCCTCGATGGCGTAGTCCTGGCACTCGCCCGTGGAGGCGTTCACGAGCACGACGCGCTGGATGTCCGTGCCGTCGAAGAGGCCGATAGTGCGCTTCTGCACCGGGAAGACCCACCAGGGGACCCCGTCCTCGTCGATCTCGAAGGACTTCTCGTCGAACATGTAGGTGGGGAACTTGAGCTGGACGTAACGGTCGATGTTGCGGCCGAGCGGGTCGCTCTCCACGTACTTCATGGGCTCCTCGAGGCGGACGACCTTGGCCTCCTGCGTGGTCATGTCCACGATGACGTAGGCCGGGATGCCGGTCTCCTTGTTGGTGAACCACTTGAAGAGGTCGGCATATTCGAGCGGGCTCACACGCACCGGCTTGCCCTGGTAGTTGATCTGGCTGTACATGTCGCTGATCTCGAACTGGCTCACATACTCGGGGATGGAGCCCATGGCGCGGTTGCCCAGCAGGATGGCAGAGTCACCGTCGATAATCGGGACCTCGCTGTAGTTGACCTCCTCGATGTCCTCGGCAAAGTTGCCGTCGGTCGTCTCGAGCACGGAGGCATAGCGCTGGGCGTTGCCGGGGATGATGGCGAAGCCCGCCACCTTCCCGATGCCGAAGACGACGATGACCGCCAGGGGGATGAGGGCCAGGCGGCGCAGCAGGCGGCTCCGGTCGCGGTCGGCGTGGCGGCGCAGGCTGGCGATGATGAGCGCAGCCGACACCAGCAGGGCCACAATGATGAGCCAGCCCCAGACCTGCTCGGAGTGGAGGTTGATGGCCGGGTGGAACCACCAGTAGGCTCCCAGGAGGACCAGGATGGCGACAATGCCCAGGACGATGAGGACCTTGGCGCTGCGCTTGGCAAGGCCGCTGAAGAAGTCGCCGATGCCCTCGCTGAAGCTTCCGCTGCCCGAGCCGCCATTGCCGAAACCCTGGCCGCCCGTTCCCCCGACAGGGGTCACCGGAACGCCTTCGCCTTGGTCGCCGCCCGAGCCGCTGCCGGACCCCTGCCCGGAACCGCCTGGCTGGCTGCCAGTCGGGATACCCATCTGGGCTGCAAAGATATCAGCCAGGTCGTGCAAGCCAAACTGCGCCATTGCCTTTCCCTTCGGACGACTGACCGGATGTTTTCAGACTAACATACCGACCGCCCGAATCGGCTTATGAAGCGAGGAGTCATGCCCTGCGATGTATGGCAGAGACGCACGCCCCGCGGCGCCCGCCGGCCAGCCCTTTCCCCCACAAATCCGTCAAATTGAGTTCGGTAGCCAGGTTATTCTACATTTTGGGGCGTAACTTGCCTTCTCCTAAGAAAGATAGGACATCGCCTGAGTGTTGGAAAAGTAACTGCGAACAAACATGTTTACCAAAGCAATCATCATAATAAAGGAACTGTCAAGATTAGTTCCCTGCTGCAGTGGGAAATGGTCCCACAGAATCGATTAAACTGGTATTTACCAATTAGTACCAATTAATACCAATTAGTGACAGCCTAATTAGTTTGTTATCTGTTCTCCTCATGATATAGACCGCTAACTTGAAAGATTAATCCCCTTTTTTCCCGCCCGACACCACCGCGCCGCCTTAAACTGTGCGATGCGGACGCACCCAGAGTCTGGGGGCATCAGTCCGCCGCACGGCCGGCTTCCGCTCCTTCGCAGGGCCGGGCATGCGCAGCATCCTTTGGGAAGGGATCGGTAGAAAAGGTGAAGAGTATGAACATCAGCAGGCGTAGGGTCACTCAGCTCGGCCTCGGTCTCATGGGCGCGGCAATGCTCGGCAGTGGCATCTCGACCTCCTTCGCAGCCGAGTCGGCTGACGCCGGCCAGGCTGCCGACGTAAAGTGGCCTGATCCTCAAGAGGTCCTGAGCACCAAGACGCTCGCGGCCGACGGCACCGTTGAGACCCAGCAGATTATCGCCTCCGCCAAGGGCACCTACAACGTGCTGCCCCTGTGGCTGGGCCTCGCGGACAGCGTCTGCGACTCGCCCGCCGGCATGAACATGGACGGCTCGGCCACCTTCGACGCCGACGCCTTCCGCACCAGCGGCCTGTTCGGCACCTACGCGTCTCCCGCCAACGCCGAGCCCGACCCCTTCATGTCTAACCTGTTCCTGAGCTACGTCGACCCCGGCATCGCCCTGTCCGCGGCCAACCGCGACGAGGTCGCCCTCATCTGCTCCGGCCAGCCCACCGCAGCCGACACAACCATCACCATCGGCGGCACCTCCAACTCGCTCTACTTCCGTCCTGACATCGTCATCGGCGGCAACCAGGCCGGCGACGCCAGCACGGGCGCCGCAGCCTACATCGCCCTGGTCCAGGCCATCAACGACGGCTCCATCGGCGCCGACAACTACGTCGAGGGCGACGAGGGCTACAACCCCTACCTCATGGACGGCTGGAACGCCTTTGCCAACAACCCCGGCTTCCAGGGCTCCACGCGCGGCACGACCGGCATGCTCTACGACATCGCCGAGGTCACCGAGGCCCTCAAGGCCCAGGACCCCACCAAGGTCACCCGCTACGGCAACGACGCCTACGCCATCGCCGAGCGCTTTGAGAACCTCTTCCTGGGCGCTCAGGCGGTTGTGCTCGAGCAGATCGAGGCCGGCACCGTGCCCCAGAAGACCGTCGCCTTCGTGAGCTCGATTGACAAGGACACCCAGACGGCCCAGATTGCCTGGACCGACCCGACCGTCCAGCTCGGCAACACCAACACCTCCAGCGGCATGCAGCCCCAGTATGCCCTCCAGGACGTCACCAGCAACCTGGCTTGGGTGCTGAGCGGCGGCGACACCCCCGTCGACACCGTCGAGGTCGCTGCCGAGGAGGAGTCTGCTCAGGGCGGCCAGGGCGGCCAGGGTGGTCAGGGCGGCCAGGGTGGCGCCAGCACCACCGAGGAGGCTGAGGGCTACGAGGAGAAGCCGATTACCGATCCTGTCGGCGAGCCTGGCCAGGCCCTGAGCGGCACCATCGTGAGCGGCGGCAGCGTGAACCAGGCCAGTGGCGGCACCATCACCATCAGCCTCGCCGAGCTGGCCCAGGCCGACGTGGCCATTTACACCGGCCAGAACACCACGGGCGTGGCCCAGGCCGACGCCGAGGAGGCCTTCGCGGCCGCCGGCATCACCGAGCTGCCTCTGGGCATCTACGTCAACCCCACCAACGTGGGCACCGGCAACTACGACGCCGACAAGTGCGTCTTCACGCTCAGCTGGCTCGGCTCGGTCTACCCCGAGGTTATGACGGCCACCGACCTGCTCGCCTACTTCTACAGCCAGATTGCGCACGTGAGCGACGACTACCTGGCCAACGTGCTGGCTCTGAACTGCGCCAACATGACGCTGGTCGGCGAGGACACCCTGTCCCACGACAACGCCTACTACCTGGAGCGTGTCACGGCGGTGCAGGACCTGGTGGACGTGGGCATGGCCTACCTGGCGGCCGACTACGACCGCATCGTGGCCGAGCATGTGAACCTGGAGCCCGTCAAGAACGCCGACGGCGTCATCCGCAACCGCGCCTTTTAAGGTAAATCGCAGGTAATAAGGGTTGAATCCACGTGTTGCCCCTCTCCGCTCGATGGGGAGGGGCTCACGTGCATACGGTATGCCCATCCGCAAGCCGCCGACCGGCCCAGACGGCATCGGCGGAGCAGACGGCGTCTTGCGGGCGGGCACACGTTGAGACAAGGCACGGGACACAAGGCACAAAACACTGCGGGAAGGGGCGGGCCATGGGCTACGGCAAGGACGGGCGCGGGGCATCGGCGGGACGGACGGCAGGAATGGGCGTGAGCCGCAGGACTTTTGTGGCCCTGGCCTCGGCCGCCACGGCCGCTGTGGGCGTTGCCGGGGCAAACGGGGCCCTGGCGACGAGCGCCGCTTCCCCCTCGGCCGACACCCAGACCTTCACGGCGGGCGGCCTGCGCTACAAGGTCTTGGCCGAAAAGGATATCGCTCCGGCCCTGCGCGCCGCCTCCTCGAGCTCCTCCACCTCCTCCGGCAAGGACAGCTCGGCAGCCGGCGACACGACAGCCGATGCCGCGGATTCAGCCAGCTCAGACGGGACGACCTCCTCGTCTCGCCCCATGGTCTGCGTAGGCACGGGGACCCAGCCGGGCGGCACGGGCGTAGGCGACGGGGCCGAGGACACAAGCGCCGAGTCCATCGAGATTCCCGCCACGGTGACCCACGAGGGCACCACCTACGACGTGGTTCAAATCGCCCCCTACGCCTTCCAGTACCATCCGCTGCGGTCCGTGACCCTGCCCGAGGGCCTGCTCTGGGTGGGCAAGGGGGCCTTCCAGTTCTGCCGCAGCCTGGAGGAGGTGGCCATCCCCTCCTCGGTCACCCTGGTCAGCACCCTGGCCTTCTTTGCCGCCAGCAGCCTGGCCTCGGTGACCTTTGCCGAGGACGCGCACCTGGCCGAGCTGGGCGACGGGGCGTTCGCCATCATGAAGACGCCCGGCAGCGTGGACAACGACGACCTGCGGGCCTCCCTGGCCTCCATCGACCTGCCCGCCAGCCTGACCCGCCTGGGCTCCTATGCCTTCTACGGCCAGTCCCAGCTGGCGTCCGTGACCTTCGGATGCAGCGAGCTGCAGTCAATCAGCCCCTACTCCTTTGGCCAGTGCACGTCGCTGACCCGCATCGATATACCCACGCTGACCTCGGAAAACGAGCGCATCGGCCGTGGGGCCTTCGAAAACGACACCTCCCTTACTACCGTCACCTTTTCCGGCGGGGTCACCGGCATGCAAAGGACCCAGGCGGGCAACGAGTTCGCCGGCTGCACGGGCATCACGACCGTCATCTACCACGACAAGAAGTGGAACGCCACCAACTACGGCATGAACCCCACGTCCACCGCGACCTCGGCAAGCATCTTCGGCGGCTCCTTCTCCTTTGGCACCGGCGGCTTCACCGACTCGCCCGACGCCAAGGAGTACTACACCGTGCGCCAGTATGCCGGCGAGCAGGACGCCCTGGCAGGCGGGGATCCCACGGGCACTGCCCTGGTCCTGGCGGGGACCCCTCTCCATGAGGTCTGCGCCGCGAGCTGCGATTTTCTCGAGAAGGACGAGGGCTTTGCCGCCGGGGCCTGGGCCTGGGAGGACGCCACCAGCGTGGCCGGGGGCATCAGCGACTCCCTCTTCTGCTGGCCCTGCGACGCCTCCGACCTGACCTATGGCGGCATCTCCCCCGAGGCCGACCTGAACGAGGACGGGGAGCCCCAGATGGCCCTGACCCAGGCAGCGGACGTGACCGCCCAGGTCTGGGACGCCGCCGGAAACGAGCTGACCCCGGGTACTGACTACAGCTTGGCTTTTGACGGGGGCACGCCGGGCAGCGCCGGGTCCTACGTGCTGGTGGCCACAGGCGCCGGCTCCTACCAGGGCCAGACCTCCTGCCAGGTGATAGTGACCGATGATGCGGCCCGCTGGATTCGTCTAGCCGCCGACGACTGGAAGGGCGCTATGCAGCTGGCCTCCCAGGCTGCCTTTGAGAATGCCTCCACCGCGACCACGCCCTGCAACTGGGCTGTCGTGGCTGCCGGCGGGGCCGACCACTTGGTCGACGCCCTGCCCGGCTGCGCCCTGGCGGGTGCCTTGGGCGGGGTCCTTCTGCTCACCGAGGGACAGGGCCTGAGCTCAGAGACCTCCTACGAGATTAACCGCGTGGGCGTCTCCAACGTCGTAGTCCTGGGCGACACCGACGCCGTCTCCCAGGACGCCGAGGACGCCCTCAGCCTGATGTACGCGGTGGGCAAGGTCTACCGCATAGCCGGGACGGGCAAAGAGGGTCAGGCCACGGACATGAGGGTGGCTACGCTGGCCAAATCCCTGGGCGTGACCTGGGGCGACACCTGCCTTGTGGCCGGGACGGGCGACTTGGCGGCCGCCGCCTGCGCGTGCGCCTGGTCCTACGCCACGGCCGCGCCCCTAATCTGGGCCGGCTCCGGCACGGGCGACCTGTCCGCTGACATGGCGGACGCGCTGGCCCAAGCGGGCATCTCCCGGGCGGTCATCCTCGGCGACGAGTCGGCAGTCTCCGCGGCCAGCGCCCAGGCTCTGACCGAGGCCGGCATCGACCCCGAGCGGGTGACGGCGGACGGCAGGGACTCGCTGGCCGAGGCCGTGGGCGCCCGCATGCTGGAGCTGGGCTGCGGGGTGGACGGAACTGCCGTCTTCCCCGCCGACCACCCCGAGCTGGCCGTCGGCGCCGCTGCCCTGGCTGGCAAGGCCTTCGGGTCCCTTCTGACCGCCGACTGCGCGGGCCAAGTCCTGACCGGTCGGGGGTCCGAGCTGGAGCGGGGCTACGTGGTGGGCTCGGAGTCGCTCGTGGGCGCGGACGAAATCTCCGCCCTCGAGGCTCTGGCCTAGGCAGGGGCTGCTATGGGAATGCCCTCCAACGAGAGCGAGGCCGAGAAGGCCAAGGGCGCGCGCAGGGCCCGCCCGACCCGCCACGAGCGGTGGGCGGCTACCCTGGCCTGCGGCGTCATTGCGGCCGCCATCGGACTTCTCTGCCTTATCAGCGCCGGTTGCCGCACGAGCGACACCCTAATCGAGGTTGTCTACACCCAAGAGGCCCCCACTGTGGACCCGGACGCGCCCCAGAAGAACTACGTCCTGTCCGCCGAGGCTGACCAATCCATGCCCTTGGACGAGGCCAACTCGGACCTGAACGACATTGCCCGCCAGAAGGTGACCGAGACCCTGCCCATCTTCGGCACCCCGGCCACGACCAGCCAGGCTATCGACCAGGTGCTCTATGACCAGAACTCGGGCGTCTCGCGCACGGCCCCCATCTTCCCCAACGACCCCCAGGACCTGTCCAGCGAGCAGGACAACCAGCAGGACATCTCGGGTGGCGGCAGCGAGGTGGACTCCCAGGACGAGGGCAATGCGGACGACGATGATGGCCCTGAGGAAAACGACGAGGCCACGCGGGGCGTGAGCATGCACGACGACTCCCCCAAGGTCTACAACGCCTCGGGCGGCCTGCTGGCCCCGCTCGAGAACGTCCGCACCATCGCCACCGTGGGCGAGTACGCCGACATGGTCCTCGCCCTGGGCGGGCCCGGCACCCTGGTGGCCGGCGACTCGGCCTTCCTGGGCTCCGAGGCCGTCGGGCGGATCTTCTCAGACGAGGACTGGCAGCTGGGCGACGTCCCCGCCGTCTGGACCTATGACGAGGCGAGCAACACCTACGAGCTGGACTTCGACGCCCTGCTGGCCGCTGACCCCGACATGGTCTGGGTGCCCGACGGCGTGGACCTGCTCACCGAGGACCAGCGCGACCAGCTGCTGGACCGGGGCATCAGCGTGGAGCCCGCCCCCCTCATGGACTCGGCGCGGTCCCTCTCGGAGATGGCTCGCTGGCTGGGCGACACCCTGGCCGACCACACGGTCTCAGGCTGTGACGCCTCGGCCGCGGCCGATTCCTATATCGACACCTACCTGGGCTCCGACATCGACGCGCTCATCGACGAGAACGGGGGCCTGACCTCCTACAACGGCATCGACTACTCCGGCGGCTCCCACACCATCGCCTCTGTCAGCAACTGGACCCTGCTGGTGACCGACTGGGACGACACCGCCACCTACAGTGCCGGCCTCTGGTCCGCCCAAGGCGTGGCCATCGCCAAGGCCGGCTACGGCTGGTCCCCGGTCGACTACTACCTGAGCGTGGGCGGGGTCAACAACAACGCGGCCCAGTTCCCCGTACCCGCCACGTCCGGCAAGAAGAGCGGCGAGTATTACGTCTGGCAGTTCAACATGAGCATGCTCGACCCTGCCGACGTGGTGGGCAACAAGGCCGTGGACGACTTCGGCACCACCTCCTATGGCTGGACCCAGTGCCTGGTGGGCGCCCCCGCCAGCGTGAACAGGGAGGCTGTCTTCGAGACCACCCTGGGCGCCGACGACTTCCGCTACCTGCTATGCGCCAACCAGGACATTGCCTCGAAGCTGGCCCAGGCCCGCGACGAGGACACCGCCAGCCAGACCGGCCTCTACGCTGCCTACGACTACAGCGTGGGGCAGGCCCTGCAGGAGTCGGGCGTGGGCCCGCGCACGGCCGACGGGGTGCTCATCAGGGCCATCATCGGGGCCACGGGCACCGGGACCACCTCCATCGGCCAGGAGCGCACCGCCGCGGGACAGAACCCCTACGAGGTGGTGACTGCCGGCAACGGCCTCTACTGCGACTGGCTGGAGGGGTCCATGGAGTCTTTCCTGCTGGCCTTTTGGACGGACGACTTCTATGACGCCGCGAAGGCCGCCGCCGCGGGCGAGGACGACGGGGCCGTGACTGTGGACGACGTGGACTTTTCCGGTCTTGACCAGGAGGCCACCCGCTTTTACTTGGAGTTCTACGGCTACGAGCTGACCGACGAGGACCTGACGGCCCTCCACGAGGGGCGGGTGGGCTAGCATGCCGACCGACTTTCGCATCAGCAGCCGCGCCAAGAGGGGCCCGTCGTCCTCGGCGGCCCCGACCCCCGTGGTCCGCTCGTCCAAGACAGCCGCCGCGGGCGCTGGCAGGACCGCTGGCAGGGGCGGCGGCAGAGCTGGCGGCCCTGCCTCCAGGGCCAAGGGGCGCCGCTCCCCTCTCGACCACCGCACGGCCGCCTGTCTGGCCCTGATGGCAGCGACCCTGGTCATCCTGGTCCTGGCCATCATCCTTCCGAGCGGGTGGTTCTCCGTCAACAACCGGGGCATGACGGCGGCCCAGTGGCTGGCCCAGATTCAGAATCGGGCCACGGGCTTCGTCTCCCTCATCACCTTCCAGGGGGCCTCCTACTCCATGGACGCCACCACCTGGCGTTACTTGATTGTGGCCCTGGCCGGGGCGGCCCTGGCGGTCTCGGGCGCGGTCTTCCAGGGGTCCCTTCGCAACGCGCTGGCCTCGCCCTCCACCCTGGGCGTCATGACCGGCTGCAACCTGGGCAGGATTGTCTACGTGCTCTGCTTTTCCAACTCGGGCCTGGTCCTGTCCGGCATCACCATGTCCCAGGCCTCCCAGACGTTCGAGAGCCTGGGCACCCTGGGCTATATAGCCGCGGTCTATGGCATGGCGTTGGCCTCTCTGGCCTGCGGGTTCATCGTCGTGGCTATCGTGCTCGGCATCGCCACGATAGCCGGGCGGGGCCATCCCAGCGGCCTGGTCATGATTATCTCGGGCCAGATTGTGGGCTCGGTCATCGGTGTCTGCGTGAGCCTGGTCCAGTACTATTTCACCTACACCAACGACTACCGGGCCGAGCTCCTGCGCACCCTGCAGGTGGAGTCCTTCTCCTACTCCTTCCGTGGCCTTGACGTGGTCTTGGTAGCCGTCCCTGTGGCCATCTGCCTGATTGTGGTCCTGGCCCTGCGGTCCCGGCTCGACCTGCTGACCTTTGGCGAGGACCAGGCCCGGTCCATGGGCGTCTCCACCCGCCCAATCCGCTGGGCGGCCGTGGGCGCCTGCACGGCCCTCACCGCGGTCATCGTCTCCTTCTGCGGCCAGGTGGGCATGGTGGGCTTCTTGATTCCCCACTTCACCCGCCGCATCGTGGGCCCCCAGCTGCGTTGGCTCATCCCGGCCAGCGCGCTCACGGGGGCGTCCTTCCTGGTCCTGGCCTATTTCACAGCCTCGCTCTTTTCCACGGGGGCCCAGAACACCCTGGGCGTGTTTGTGAGCATCGTCGGCGCCATCGCCTTCATCATCATCGCAATCCAGCAGAGGGGGAAGGTCCATGGCGACTGGGCATAGCGGCGCGGCGTCGCGCGTAACTCCCGCCCAGGTGGCGGACCTTTTGCGGGCCGACAGGGCTGCCACGAGGCGGACCTGCGCCTGGTTCGCCCTGGCCTTGGCCCTGGTGGCCGCCTTCTCGCTTTGCCAGGGGGTGTCCGAGCCGGGCCTGCTCTACTCCCCCACGGACGTGCTGGGCTGTTACGAGGGCTGGCTTAAGCTCAACGTCGGCGTCCTCTTCGATCCCTCGCTCTCCCTGGAGAAAAGCGCCATCCTTGCGGCCTATCCCATGTATTACGAGGTGACGACCCGCTTTGTCTACACCCTGGTCACCGTGGTCTGCGGAGCCCTGCTGGCCCTTTCGGGCACCCTCTACCAGACGGCTTTCCGCAACCCCATAGCCGCCCCCGCCATGCTGGGTGTCTCGAGCGGCACCTCGGCGGGCCTGGTCCTTCTGGTGTACGTCTTCGGCACCCAGGCGGCCTACATGACCAGCCAGCGCTACCTCTACTGCTTTGCGGGCGGCCTGGCGGTCCTGGTGCTGGTCATGGGCTTGGGCCGGCTGGCGGGCGGCAAGCGGGGCTTCGACCTGGTCGACATGCTGCTGGTGGGCACCATCGTGTCCTCGCTTCTGGGCACCCTAACCAGCTATGTGACCAACTATCTCTTTGACTACTCCCAGTGGCTGGCCTACTACACCGTGTCCAACGTCACGGACCTGGACGCCTCAGGGATTACGCTGGCTGTGCTGGCCGTGGCCACCCTGGTCTCGGTGGGCCCCATCGTGGTCTTCCGCTTCCGCCTGAACGGAATCTCCTTTTCCGACGAGGAGATGCAGTCCCTGGGCATACGGCCTACGGGCATGCGGGTCCTGGCCATCGCCTGCGGGTCACTCATGATCCTCACGGCCCAGATGCTCTGCGGCGCCGTGTCCATGGTCTCGCTGGTGGTGCCCTTTGTGTCCCGCGCGACCTTCGGGGCGGAGTTCCGCCGGCAGTTCAAAGGAAACCTGCTGATAGGAGCTCTTGTCCTGCTGGCGGCGCGCGATATCGCCTCCCTGATTCCCTTTGTGGGAGTGGGCATCCCGGTGGGCACGGTGGTGTCGGTGATTATGCTGCCCGCCTTTGCCTGGGTTATGTCCACGGCCCAAAGGACTTGGAGGCAGTGAACGTCAAGGAGGGGCCGGCCCAGGTGGCTGGCCGCAAACGATACAACCTATCCGGCGCAGCCGCGGGCGGCGACGGGGAAGAGGAGACAGGAAACATGCTCGAACAGGACCAGGTCGAGGCGGGCGTCAAGCTGGCGCGCGGCATCGTGGACAACATCGAGAACGTCATCTTCGGCAAGGACGACGTGGTCAGGCTAGTTGTGGCCACCCTCATCGCCGACGGCCACGCCCTGATTGAGGATGTGCCCGGCACCGGCAAGACCAGCCTGGTGAGGGCCCTGGCCAACTCCATCGACTGCTCCTTCAGCCGCATCCAGTTCACGCCCGACGTCATGCCCTCGGACATCACCGGCTACTCGGTCTTCAACCAGAAGACCCGCGAGTTCGACTTCCGGACCGGCGGCGTCCACGCCTGCATCGTCCTTGCCGACGAGATTAACCGCGCCTCGGCCAAGACCCAGTCGGCCATGCTGGAGGCCATGGAGGAGCGGCAGGTCACCGTGGACGGCGTGACCCGCCCCCTGCCCGAGCCCTTCATGGTCCTGGCCACCCAGAACCCCGTGGAGCAGTACGGCACCTACCCCCTGCCTGAGGCCCAGGTCGACCGCTTCATGATCAAGCTCAACATGGGCTACCCGGACTTCGCCAAGGAGGTCAGCATCCTTCGCCGCCCCCACGGTGCCCGCAAGGACCTGACCTGCGTGGCCACCGGCGCCGACGTCATGGACCTGCGCCAGCTGGCCCGACAGGTCCACGCCAGCGACGAGGTGTGCACCTATATCGTGCAGCTAGTGACAGCCACGCGCGGGTCCGCCGAGGTCACCCTGGGCTCCTCGCCCCGCGGCGGCCTGGCCACCCTGGCCCTCTGCCGGGCCTGGGCTCTGCTGGACGGGCGCGGCTACGTGACACCCGACGACGTCAAGGCCCTGGTCCCCTACACCCTGGCCCATCGCATCCACCTGACCCCTGAGGCTCGCTCCCAGGGCGTGACCGAGCATGACGTCGTGAGCTCCGTGCTGGCCCGTGTGGCCGTGCCCGTCGCCACCGAGGGCGCCCGATGAGGAAAGGCTCTCTGCGGGACGGAAAAAGCACAGACGTGCAGACCACGACCGGCGAGCCCGCCCTGCCCCGTCGCGCCCACATGGGCAGACGGGCCTTGGCCTGGGCGGCTGTGGTGGCCCTCTGCTGCGCTCTGCCCCCCTTTGCCAACAACGCCATAGGCTACGTGCCCCTTGGCCTGGCCCTCCTGATGCCCCTGGCCTCCCTGGCCCAGCTCAAGGCGAGCGCTGGCCATGTGGGGGCCCAGCCCATGGCCCGGGTCTGCAGCTGCAAGCGGGGCGAGGAGGCCCAGGTGGGCGTGAGTGTGTCCAACGAGTCGGCCCTGGTCTGCCCCCGCGTGGAGCCGGTCTTTTCCATCGGGTCCGGCGACGGCTCGGACCAGCAGACCCGTGCCCGCGCGGCCCTGGCCCCCCGCTCCCACCACGACTTCTCGGTGGGGGCGCGCTTTGACCACGTGGGGTCCTACGAGGTGGGTGTGGCCGGCATCGAGGTCTTCGACCCCATCGGCCTCTTCTCCCACATGGTCCCCTCCCAGGCCCGCTGCCTGGTGCGCTGCTGCCCCCGGACCGTGGTCATCGACCGCATGGCCAGCGGGGTTCTCACCACGGCCGACGCGGCCCGCAACGTCCGCACAGCCCTGTCGGACGACATGGACTACGCTTTTGTGCGCGAGTACGAACAGGGCGACCCCATGAAGACCGTCCATTGGAAAATGTCCGCCCGAGGGGACGACAAGCTCTACACCAAGCTTTTCGAGTCCCACACCAACCCCGGCACCACGGTGGCCTTGGACTTCACCAGCGAGGAGCCCGACGAGGAGACCCGGGCCTGCCTCTACGACGCCCTGCTCGAGTGCGCCTACTCAGTGATTGCCTACGCCCGCAAGGCCGGCGTCCGCACGACGCTCGCCTTTTTAGACAAGACTGGAGCACCCCGTTTGACCTCGGAGAACAGCGCTGACCGCCTTAACGCCCTCATCGACGAGATGCCTCGGCTGGCCCCCGCCCGCACCCCGGGCGCCGTGGCCGACCTACTGCGGGCCGAGGCCCAGAGCCCCGACGCCAACGCCAACATCCTGCTGGTGACCAGCGACCCCGCCCGTCCCACCGTGGAGGCCCTGCTGGCCCAGCACGCCCTGCGCCGGGGCGTCCGGGTCCTGCGGGTGAGGGTGCCCGGCTCAGGCCACGACCAGGGGGCCGGCGCCCGCGAGGCCTCCTTCAGGGCCCTGGCCGACGGCGGCGTGCCCGTGAGCATCGTGGCCGGGGCCGAGGACCTGGCCGGGGCCGTCGAGGCGGCCGAGGCGGGCACGAGGACGGGGATGGGCCGATGAGCAGGTCTCTCGAGGGGTCCAAGACAGAGCGGCGCGCGCCGGGCTACCTGGTCCAGGTCCTGCCCGAGGCCCTACTGACCGTGGCCTTTGCCGTCTGCTTTGCCATCGTGGTCATGCAGGGTTTTGTCGTGGACCCGGCTATCCAGTTCGCCGTGGTGCCCCTGGCCTTGGTCTGCCTGGTCCTGCAGGCCCCCCTCTACCTGGGCGCCGACCCCGCCCGGAGCCGGGGAGCCCAGGTGGCTGGCGGTGCGGTCTTTGCCCTGCTGGCTGTGGGCATCCTGGTTTGGGGCGTGGCCAGCTCGGGAGAGGCGGGCGCCCTGGCCGACGACGAGTCCGCCCACGTGGCGCCAGCCCTGGTCCTGGTTCTGGCCAACCTCCTTGCCTACCTTTTGTCCCGGCGTATGGGTGGCCTGTTCGCCTTGGCCCTCATCACCCTCGCGACCTTTGGCTTTGTCGAGTACGCCTACCAGAGCGCCCTGACCGTGCCCTCCGTGGCCGCCTACTTCTGCCTAGCGGCCCTTCTGATGGTGCGCAACCACGCCCTGAGCGTGCGGGCTGCGGGCGAGGCCGCCCACGGTTCCTACGGCCGCGCCGCCGGGGCAGCCCTGATCACGGCGGCTGCCTGCACGGCGGTGGCGGTAGCTGTCTGGACCCTGGTCATCGCCCCCCTGGCCCCGGGCCGGGTGGACGTCAAGCTCTTCACCGAGTACCGGTCGCCCGAGACCGTGCTCGTGACTAACCCCACCCAGACTATCTATGTGGAAGACCCCGACCAGACGACGGTCACCGTGACCGACGAGCAGACCTTTGGCGACAAGACCTCTCAGATTACAGGCGACGACCCCGCCCTGGCCCAGCTGGGCGACTTCATCGCCAACTCGCGTGAGATGGCGGGCGAGAAGTCGGACTACCGCTTCGAGCTGGACGAGAACGGCGTCTACCTCTACACCCTTTCGACCCCGACCTTCTGGTGGCTGCTCTGGTTCCTCGTGCCCGTCGCCCTAATCGTCGTCGCGGTCGTGGTCAGGCTGGCCCTGCGCCGGCGGTCGGAGAGGGCTGTCGCCGCAGGCAGCCCCATCGAGCAGGTGGAGGTCACCTACCGGCGGGCCCTGACAGTCTTCGGCCGCCTTGGCCTAGGACGGGCCCCCTCGCAGACGCCCCGCGAGTTCGCCTATGCGGGCCAGTCCCGTCTCGAGGCCTTCCTAGCCCCCGCCGAGGATACCCCTAGCTGGGACGATGTGACGGCCGCCTTTGAGCTTGCCTGCTACGGGGACCGCGAGCCGGCACAGGCCCAACTGGCCGCCTGCGCCAGCCTGCGCCAGGCCCTGCCCCTCTGCGTGCGCAAGCGCGTCGGTCGTCTCCGCTACATCCTGCGCTACTTCTGGCTTGTTTAGGCTCACCTATGTTTCGTCTCTATCTGGTGTCACTTTGTTCTTTGCAATGACCTCATCACTGTATCTTTGACTCACGGCACGACTGACGAAAGGAAGGGCAGACATGGAACTCGAGGTGCGCGACGCCTTCTGCGGGCTCGACAAAAAGCACCCCACGCTCGAGCATGTGAGCTTCACCGTCAAAAGCGGCCAGGTCTGCTGCGTGCTCGGCCCCAACGGCGTGGGTAAGTCAACCCTCTTCCGATCCCTCCTGGGCCTGCAGCCCCTGCTGTCCGGCCAGGTTCTGGTGGACGGGCAGGACACCGCCCGCTGGTCGCCCGCCCGCCGCGTCAGCATCATGGCCTACGTGGCCCAGAGCCACACACCCCCCTTCCCCTATCTGGTCAAGGACGTGGTCATGATGGGGCGCACCAGCAAGATTGGGCCCACAGGCACGCCCGGCCCCGATGACTGGCTGGCCGTGGAGAACGCCATGGCCGACATGGGCATCTCGGACATGCGGGACCGACCCTACACCGACCTCAGCGGCGGCGAGCTCCAGCTGGTCATGATTGCCCGCGCCTTGGCCCAGCAGCCTGGCATGCTCGTGCTTGACGAACCCACCGCGGCCTTGGACTACGGCAACGTCGTGCGGGTCATCGGCACGGTGCGCAGGCTGGCCGCCCAGGGCTACGCCGTTGTCATGACCACCCACTCGCCCGACCACGCCTTTATGTGCGGCTCCAACGTCGTCCTCCTCCAGCGGGACGCGCCCATGAGCTTTGGCCCCGCGGCCGATGTCATCACCGAGAAGAGCATGCGACAGGCCTACGGCATCGGGGTGACCATCGTGGAGTACGCCAGCATCGACGGCGGGGTCGTGCGCATGTGCGCCCCCAACTGGCCTTCCATGCC
>CAZEAF010000033.1:9804-16410 GCA_964510125.1 uncultured Coriobacteriaceae bacterium | reverse complement strand
CCGCCGTCCCAGACGGCCAGCCCCACCCCGACCACCCCGACCTCGAGCCCTCTGCCGCGGTCATCGATTACAGCGTGCTGGCCGACATGCCCGACGACGAGCTCCTCTACGACCTGGCCGACCTCTTCAAGGTCTTCAGCGACACCACGCGCATCAAGATTCTCTTCTCCCTGCTCGAAACCGAGCTCAGCGTGTCGGACATCGCCGATGCGACCGCTACCACGCAAAGCGCCGTGTCCCACCAGCTGCGCATCCTCAAGCAGGCCCATCTGGTCAAGTTCCGCCGCGACGGCCGCTCCATCCTCTACTCCCTGGCCGACGACCACGTCTACACCATGTTGGCCCAGGGGCTCAACCACATCTGCGAGTAATACAAGGCAGCCTGCCGGCCGCGTCCGCCAGCCGACGGGCACCCGAAGAAAGGATTCGGCAATGATTAAGGTTATCAAGCTTGATGGTGAGATATGCGCCAATTGCGCCAGCAAGATTGAGGACGAGATTAAGAAGCTCGACGGCGTCAACAACGCCCGCGTCAACGCCATGACCATGAGGTTCAAGCTTGACGCCGACGATGCCAAGGTCGACGAGGTCGTGGCCGAGTCGGTCAGGATTTTCAAGAAGATTGAGCCCGACTGCGAGGTCCTTGCGTAGCCATGGCCGCCCCCGCCCCCGCCAAGCCCGCTGACGACCACGCCTCCGCCGCACCTGCCACGACCGACGCCCCTGCCCCTACCTCCGCCACGGCCGTCAGCGCCACCCCTGCCAAGCCCGCCAAATCCACGGGCATGACCAAGAGGCAGCGCGTCTGGCGCAATCGCATCCTTGTGGCCCTGGCCCTCTTCGCCGTCGACTTTGTGCTGGAGGAGGCGGGCATCCTCACCGGCATCTTCGGCCAGCCGGGCGACGTCTACGCGGCCTTCGTCATCTACCTGGTGCCCTACATCGTCGCCGGCTACGACGTGGTCTGGCTGGCCGTCAAGGGCATCGTCCAGCGGCAGCCCTTTGACGAGCACCTGCTCATGACCATCGCCACTGTGGGCGCCTTCGCCCTGGTCCTGTTCCCGGACACCGGCCCCCACATGGCCGAGGGCACGGCCGTCATGCTCTTTTACCAGGTAGGCGAGCTGTTCCAGTCCTACGCGGTGGGCAGGTCGCGCAAGTCCATCTCCGACATGATGGACATCGCGCCTGACTACGCCAACGTCATGCGCGACGGGCGGCTGGTCCAGGTCGACCCCGAGGAGCTCGGCGTGGGCGACGAGTTCGTGGTGCGCCCGGGCGAGCGCGTCCCCCTCGATGGCGTCGTGATTTCCGGATCCACCCAGCTGGATACGGCCGCCCTCACCGGCGAGAGCGTCCCGCGCGAGGTCAATGCGGGCGAAGAGGTCGTCTCGGGCTGCGTCAACATGACCGGCCTCATCACCGTGCGCGCCACTAAGGAGTTCGGGCAGTCCACCGTGAGCCGGATTCTGGAGCTGGTGGAGGACGCGAGCGACCGCAAGGCCCGCACCGAGGAGTTCATCACCCGTTTCGCCCGTATCTACACGCCCGTGGTGACCGGCTTGGCCGTCCTGCTCGCCGTCATCCCGCCCCTTCTCCTTGGCGGCGCCTGGAGCGACTGGGTCTTCCGCGGTCTCACCTTCCTGGTCGTCTCCTGCCCCTGCGCCCTGGTCATCTCGGTGCCCCTGTCCTTCTTCGGGGGCATCGGCGGCTCCTCCCGCCTGGGCATCCTCATCAAGGGCGGCAACTACCTGGAGGCCCTCTCGCACGTGGACACGGTGGTGTTCGACAAGACCGGCACCCTGTCCAGCGGCACCTTCTCGGTCGTGGCCGTGCACCCGCGCAAGGACGCGTCCCTTTCGTCCGACCAGCTGCTCGAGGTCGCAGCCCACGCCGAGGCCTACTCCAGCCACCCCATCGCCGCCTCGGTGCGCGACGCCTACGTCAGGCAGGCCGACGCCCCCATCGACCAGACCCTCATCAAAGACGTGGAGGAGCTGGGCGGCCACGGGATTAGCGCCAAGGTTGCCGGGCACGCCGTTCTGGTGGGCAACGACAAGCTCATGTCCGAGAATGGCATCGACGTCGAGAACTGCGAGCTCACAGGCACCATCCTCCATGTGGCGCGCGACGGCGGGTACGACGGGCACATCGTCATTGCCGACATGCTCAAGCCCGACGCGGCAGAGGCGGTGCGCGACCTGCACGCCTGCGGTGTGACCAAGACCGTCATGCTCACCGGTGACCGCGAGGAAGTCGCCCGCGCGGCCAGCGAACGCCTGGGCCTGAGCGAGTACCACGCGCAGCTCCTGCCCCAGGACAAGGTCGAGCAGGTCGAGCGCCTTCTGGGCGAGGAGACCGGCAAGGGGCGTCTGGCCTTTGTGGGCGACGGCATCAACGACGCGCCCGTCCTCATGCGGGCCGACGTGGGCATCGCCATGGGCGCCATGGGCAGCGACGCCGCGATTGAGGCTGCCGACGTGGTCCTTATGGACGACAAGCCGAGCAAGATTGCCGCGGCCATTCGCATCGCCCGCAAGACCATGGCCATCGTGTGGCAGAACATCGTCTTCGCCCTGGGCGTCAAACTGCTCATCCTGGTGCTGGCGGCCGTGGGCCTAGCCAACATGTGGATGGCTGTCTTTGGCGACGTAGGCGTGGCCATCCTTGCCATCCTCAACGCTATGCGCTGCATGAACGTCAAGAAGATGGCCAAGTAGGGCGCGCGTAACAGGGGTAGCAGGGGGAGGTGTGTGACGCACATCCGTCCCCGGCACCGCGCGGCCGGCTGGCAGGCCGCAACCGGGGAGCCCAGCGTTGTCCCGAGTCGATTCGCCAGCTGCCGCTCACCGAATTTATCCCGGCTAACATCACAGTATCTACACAGAAAAACTCAACAAGATAAGCCTATTTGGGGCGTAAATTCTTTCAGTTTTGTTTCAACTAGTGTCTAAAAATGGAATCACAGAGATATTTGTAATTCACCTATCTTAAATGGCAGCTCAACTATCAATTTTCGGCCGGCAGGGCAAATACCGATTTCCTTAAAGACTTTCAGGATTCAATCTATAAGATTAAACCTGGCTACTTACTTAATATTCATATTAAACAAATAAGATAGGTAATCGAACTCACAAAAATGTATCTCAACTTCTCTATTCGGTTTGCCGGTGATAATGTGTGCGCCGCCCCCATTTTCCGGATAGAGGAGACTAGCATGTGCTCGGTACTCTCGCGAGATCGCCATTCCCATCGCGCCCTCTACGGGCACTCGCATGTTGACAGGACCTACCTTGTCGAGCGGCTGCTCACCGACATTGAACAGGACGGCATAGCCCTCATGAGTGCCCCGGAGGGCTACGGCAAATCCATGCTCTGCAGCGACGTGGCCCGCGAGCACGCCCGCCGGTCGCTCCAGACCGCGCCCTGTGTGACCATCTGCTTCTCGACGCGGCCCGCCCGGTCCTTCACCAAGATGTACGGGGCCATGAGGTCTTGCGGGGACTCCCCAGCCAAGGCTATGAGGGCGGCTTGGGCGGAATCGCTTCTCGCCAAGAACCGCCAGCTTGCCCTGGGCAGACGGCGCCCGGCGCCTGTCGACGAGACCTCCGCCGGCCGCATGACGCGCGACCGGGAGTCCTTCTCCTGGGAGCCGCCGGACAAGGAGTCGGTCCTCTTCTCGGCACTCTTTGACGAGGCGCACGTCTGCTACATCTGGGCCATGATTTGCTCGACGTGCCCCGACTGGGTCGAGTCGCTCAGGTCGGGCGACCTGCCCGTGCTTGACGAGGAGGGGGAGGGGCCCCTGGTAGTGCTCGACGACATCCCGCTCTTCGAAGACGGTGAGATGCGCCAGCGCTTCGTCCGGGCCATCAGGGTCTGGCACTCCCTGGGTGCCTCCTTCATCCTCTCCAGTCTCCCCTCGGCCTGCCTCTACGACACCTACTTCAGCGACTGCCACTGCCTGCAGGTCGCAGACCTCGCGGTGTCCGCCTCCGAGCTCAACCTGTGGATGAGGGACCTGTGCCTGGACATTGACCTGGCCGTCCTGAGGGAGCTCAGAGGCATACCGGCTTTGATTGACGCCTGCCGCCACCACGCTCCCTGCGACGCGAACGCCCTGCTCAACACCGAGATTCTGAGAAGGTCGAAGGCAATCATGTCCTCGGTGCTTGCCGAGAAGACCGACATCAGCCTCAAGCGGACCCAGATTGCCATGGCCCTGCTGGGCTCTGGGTCCATGGCCGACCTCAAGAGGATGGGCGTGGGCCTAATCACCAACGACCTGCTCAACCTGGAGCGCAACTACCCGGTCTTCGGCGTGGACCTGCGCGGGGCGGGCTTCTCCTGCCTGTCGGTGGTGCCGCAGGCCACGGACGATCTTGCAACCTATGCTGGCAAGCTGGGGGAGGAGTCCCTGGTGACCTGCATAAACCTTTTGCTCAAGCGGGGCGACTACCGAAGGGCCAGCCTGCTCATGAGGGTCGTCGACCCAGCCTCGCTGGTCAAGACCTTCGAGGATCGCCCCTTCAGGTGTGCCGATGCGGCTCCCGCCGAGGTGGGGAACGAGGTCTTGAGAGCGGCCGCTGCACGTCTGCCGGGGGAGGGCCGCTGCGACCTCGGCGACTTCGCAGGCGCCCGGACCCTGCTCACAAAGGGCATGACCCTCCAGGAGGTCAAGGAGGGGGCCATGTCGGTGTCCCTGAGGACCCTGGCCTGGGTCCAGACCGCCTGGGAGCGCGTGGGGCATGGCTCGATGAGGGCAGACGGGTCGGCACCTGCGGTGATTCGTGACTGCGACGCCTTGGTCGCTGCGGCGGTGGAGGGGAATCAGGTCGGCGTCGCGGCCCATCGCGAGACGCTTTTGCAGCACTGCGGGAAGGGCGACGGGGTCATGGAGCGCCTCATCCGCCATCAGGTGGCCCTGGCTGGCTTTTTGAGCGGGGACGTCGACGAGACTTTTGCCTGGCTTGGCCCCTACGTGCAAAGGGCCTCGGGCATCGTGGGGACGGCATCGGCGCCCGGGTTTGAGTGCCTGACAGGATCCCTGCTGGAGGCCGACTGGATCTTTGCCCGCCTTCTGTCCTGCCCTCCCCAGGAGCAGGCGGACGCCGAGCGCGACATCGCCCGCCTACGGGCCCTGGCATTGGTCTTCGAGCACCGGTCCAGCTGGGCCTTTGCCGCCCAGACCAGGCTTTTGGAAGCCCTCGCCTGCATGGCCAGCGGCTACTACGCCCGCGCCCGCCAGCCCTTGGCTGATGCCATCAAGCACTACAACAAGCGGGGCGCCCTGCTGGGCCAGGTGGTCACCTTCCTCTGCCGGGCCTTGTGCGAGCTCGCCTGCCAGGCGGTCCCCCAAGCCGAGGTCGAGCTGGTCCCGGCGCTGCGCATGGCGTCCCAGCTGGCTAGCTCGCGCTGGGAGGATGCGACCAGGCTCCTGTCCCTGCTGGTCGAGGCGGCCAAGAACGAAGGCCAGGCCCTTCCCCAGGCCGACCTGGAGGCGAACCTCCTGTCCTGCACCCTGCGCGTGAGCGGCCAGTATCCCCACGTGAGCCTGTCGGCACGGCTGACCAGGGCCCTGCTGGCCAGCGCCTGCGGCGACCTGCAGACGGCCCATGCCGACTTCGAGACCCTTGAGGCCACGGGACCCTGTGGCTTCCTCCTTGCCGTAAGCGCGGCCAGCGTGCCCGGGGCCTTCCGCCAGCCGGCCGAGGGGGCGCTGACACCCAGGATGAAGGCCACGGTGAGGAAGGTGGTGAGCGGGGGCGACTCGCCCTTCTTCCTGCTGGCAGGCGGCGCCCGCGAGGACAGGCCGCTGGCTGTGAGGCTCTTCTCCACCGCGAACATCGAGCTCAACGGCCACCGAATCGACGACATGACCTGGGGGCGGCGCAAGTCCCGCGACCTTTTGCTCTGCCTTGCCCTGAGCGACAACGGGGAACTGAGGAGAGAGGAGGCAGCGCGGATACTCTGGCCGGCCTTGGACTATGAGGCGTCGAGCTCCAACCTCTCCACGGTCCTGTCGTCCTTGCGCAAGGTCTTGGGCCAGGTGAGGGGCGGTCCCCAATATATCCTGGCCGATGGGCAGAGAATCAGCCTCAACCCCGCCCTGGCCTGGGTGGACGTCTCCGCCTTCGAGCGGGCTGCCCGGGCCTTCCTGACCTCCTCCCTGCACGACTACGCCGAGGTGGAGCCCATAGCCGGCCAGTTCACGCGCGAGTATGGGGACGGGATTGACCTGTCCCGGGTGCCCTCCAGCCACATGGCCTCCGAGCGGGCTGCGCGGGTGGACGAGCTCTTTGCGGACTGCCTTTTGCGGGCGGCCAGCTCGGCCAAGGAGGCGGGCAGGCTGTCGGACGGTTTCAAACTGGTCAGGAACGCTTTGCGGGCCATGCCCCACCGAGCCGACGCCGAGTGCCTGCTGGCCGAGCTCGTGGCCACCGCCAGCAGGGCCGGAGTCCTTCCCGGGTCGGGAGAGCCCGGCCAGGGGGACGGGTCCTCGGAGGAGCTAGCTGCCAAGATTGCCGCCGGAACGGGCGCGGGGGCGGGCGTCCGGAAGCGGGGGCGGTCGCCTCGGGCCAAGGTCCGTGCGTCCTGAGCGGCCCG
>CAZEAF010000033.1:0-9704 GCA_964510125.1 uncultured Coriobacteriaceae bacterium | reverse complement strand
CCAGCCGGGGAGCGGGCTGTCTGAGGCGGCAGACGGCGGAGAGGGGCTATGCTCTTTCTTGGCAAAGGCGGGGTTAGTCCAAGGCTGCTGGGCGTTCGCCGGGCCTGTGGTGGTACATTGATTCAGTGTGTCTTCAAACTCGGAGACGCCCGCGGCCCAGCCCCGGCGGCCTTCGATGCAACGTTGCCTCCCAGGCGCAACCGTAAAGGACATCATGGCGAACATCTTCAGCAAGCTGCTCTCCCTCGGCGCGGACAAAGACCTCAAGCGATTCCAGAAAATCGCGGCCCACGTCAACGACATCGAGCCCACCTACACCGCGATGAGCGACGAGGAGCTGGCCGGGCAGACCCCCCTGTTCAAGGAGCGGGTCGCCAACGGCGAGTCCCTCGACGACATCCTCCCCGAGGCCTTTGCGACCTGCCGCGAAATGTCGCGCCGTGTCATGGGGATGCGCCACTTCGACGTGCAGGTCGTGGGCGCCGTGGCCCTACACGAGGGCATGATTGCCGAGATGAAGACGGGCGAGGGCAAGACCCTGGTCGCCACCCTCGCCGCCTACCTCAACGCCCTCACGGGCAAGGGCATGCACGTGGTCACGGTCAACGACTACCTGGCCAAGCGCGACTCCGAGTGGATGGGCCGGCTCTACCATGCCCTGGGCCTCGAGGTGGGCCTGCTGCAGAACGGCATGCCCCTGGCCGACAAGAAGCCTGCCTACCAGGCGGACATCACCTATGGCACCAACTCGGAGTTCGGTTTTGACTACCTGCGCGACAACATGGTGAGCCGCGCCACCGACCGCGTGCAGCGCGGCCACGTCTTCGCCATTGTCGACGAGGTCGACTCCATCCTCATTGACGAGGCCCGTACGCCCCTCATCATCTCGGGCGCCGGCACCCGCTCGAGCGACACCTACAAGAAGTTCGCCCGTGCGGTGCGCGGCCTGCGCGAGGGCATCGACTTTGAGATGGACGAGGCCAAGCACCAGATTACCGCCACCGAGGCGGGCCTGCGCAAGGTCGAGACCCTCGTGGGCATCGACGACATCTACGAGGACATCTCGGGCCAGTTGGCCAACCACCTGCAGCAGGCGCTCAAGGCCCAGTTCCTCTACCACCGCGACAAGGACTACGTAATCCAGGACGGCGAGGTCAAGATTGTCGACGAGTTCACGGGCCGCATCATGGAGGGAAGGCGCTGGTCGGAGGGCCTGCACCAGGCCGTCGAGGCCAAGGAGGGGGTCAACGTCCGCGAGGAGAACCAGACCTTGGCCACCATTACCTTGCAGAACTACTTCCGCCTTTACGAGAAGCTCTCGGGCATGACCGGCACCGCCCTGACCGAGGACGCTGAGTTCCGCGAGATTTACAAGCTGCCGGTTCAGCCCATCCCGCCCAACAAGCCCGTCATCCGCGAGGACAAGAACGACCTCATCTACCGCACGATTGACTCCAAGTTCGCGGCCGTTGTCGAGGACGTCATCGAGCGCCACCGCAGCGGCCAGCCGGTCCTGGTGGGCACGGTGTCCATCGAGAACTCCGAGCACCTGTCCCGCCTCCTGGACAAGCGCGGCATCAAGCACGAGGTCCTCAACGCCAAGCACCATGAGCGCGAGGCCGCCATCGTCGCCCAGGCTGGCCGCTTCGGCGCGGTCACCATCGCCACGAACATGGCCGGCCGCGGTACGGACATCCTTTTGGGCGGCAACCCCGACTTCCTGTCGGTCGACCTGCTCCGCAGCCAGGGCATCGACCCGGCCGAGGCCACCGACGAGCAGCGCGCAGCCGCCCTCGAGAAGGCCCGGGCCACCTGCGCCACGGAAAAGCAGCAGGTCATCGCAGCTGGCGGCCTGGCCATCATCGGCACTGAGCGCCACGAGTCCCGCCGCATCGACAACCAGCTCCGTGGCCGCTCTGGCCGTCAGGGCGACCCGGGCTGCACCCAGTTTTACCTGTCGCTCGAGGACGACCTCATGCGCCTCTTCGGTGCTGATCGCATGGACTCCATCTCGGCTCTCATGCAGCGCGTGAACATGCCCGACGACATGCCCATCCAGGCAAAGATGGTCAGCCGTGCCGTCGAGGGAGCCCAGCACAAGGTCGAGGACATGAACTTCGCCGCGCGCAAGCAGGTTCTCGAGTACGACGACGTCATGAACAAGCAGCGCCAGACCATCTACACCGAGCGCAACCGCATCCTCGATGGCAAGGACATGTCCGAGCATGTCGAGGACGTCATGCGCGACACAATCGAGCGCCAGGTGGACAATTTCCTGCCCGGGCACGCGACGCCCGAGGAGTGGGACCTGGACGGCCTGCGCGACTGGCTGGGCAACCTGACCGGCAAGCCCGCCGAGGACCTGCCCACCTTCGAGGGAGCCCAGGAGCAGGACGCCGACGAGGTGGCGGACGGGGTTTTCGACTTCGTCCAGGGCGTCTACCGAAAGAAGGCGGAGGGCCTGGGCCAAATCATGCCCGTCCTCGAGCGCCAGGTCATGCTGCGCGTCATCGACACCCGCTGGATTAACTACCTGCAGGATATGGACTACCTGCGCACCGGCATCTTCCTGCGCGGCTACGGCCAGCGCGACCCGCTCGTCGAGTACAAGGAAGAGGCTTACGCGGCCTTTGGCGAGCTGGTCGAAACCATGTACGAGGACTTCCTGCGCACCATCCTCCGCATCGAGCTGGCGCGCACGGCCGCCCCCACCGAGGGCCCCTCGCCCTACGCCGCGGCGTCCTACTCGGGCCCAGCCGAGGTCGACGGCGACCAGGGCAACCGGTCCCGCCTGCGCCCTGCGGCCCGCTCGGTCACCGCAGGCACCGCGGCCGCCCGCGCCCGCATGCGGCAAGGGGCGCCCGCCGGTGGCGAGAACGCCGCCCCGGCCGTCACCAAGCCGATTGTCAAGGCCGAGGTCGACCCCTATGCCGGCGTGGGCCGCAACGACCCCTGCCCCTGCGGCAGCGGCAAGAAGTTCAAGAACTGCCACGGAAGGAACAACGCCTAAATGCCAGTCGAGTCCCATGCGGCCCAGATAGCCGAGCTTGACCGCCGCCTCGCCGAGGTCCGCCGCTACCTGACCATCGACGACAAGCGCGAGCAGCAGGCCAAGCTCGAGCATGAGTCCGCCCAGCCGGGCTTCTGGGACGACCCCCAGGCCGCCCAGGAGGTCATGACCAGGATTGCCGGGCTGCGGGACGACATCAGGGCCTTCGAGGAGGCGGTCTCCCAGCTGGGCGACGCCCAGAGCGCCGACGAGCTGGCTCTGGAGGCCGACGACGAGGAGACGAGCGACTATGCGCGCCAGCTGGTGGAGTCGCTCGACAAGAAGCTTGACGAGTTGGAGCTGGCCAGCTGGTTCACCGGCGAGTTCGACCACGGCGACGCCATCGTCACCATCAAGCCCGGCCAGGGCGGCTATGAGTCGCAAGACTGGACCCGCATGCTCTTTGAGATGTACCTGCGCTACTGCGACAGGCGCGGCTGGAAGGTCACGGTGAACGACGCCCCGGCAGGCGACGTCATCGGCCTGGACCGGGCTACCTTCACGGTGAGCGGCCGCAACGCCTTCGGCATGCTGTCGGCCGAAGTCGGGGTCCACCGCCTGGTCCGCATCTCGCCCACCGACGACAAGGCCCGCCGGCAGACCTCCTTCGCCGGCGTCGAGGTGCTGCCGGTCCTGCCCGACGACGTGGAGGTCGACATCAACCCGGCCGACCTGCGCATCGACGTCTACCACTCCTCGGGCCCCGGCGGCCAGGGGGTCAACACGACCGACTCGGCCGTCCGCATCACCCACCTGCCCACGGGCACCGTCGTGACCTGCCAAAACGAGCGCAGCCAGCTGCAGAACAAGGCCACGGCCATGGGCATCCTGCGGTCGCGCCTCTACGAGATAGAGCTGCAGAAGCGCAGCCAGCAGATCGACGAGCTACGTGGCCCCAAGCGCGAGATTTCCTTTGGCAACCAAATCCGCAGCTACGTTCTCTACCCCTACCGGCTCATCAAGGACCTGCGCAGCGGTTACGAGACGAGCGGCGTGGATGCGGTCCTGTCCGAGGGGGACCTGGATCCCTTCATTATCGCCTACCACAGGTGGCGTGTTCTCAATGAGACTCGCGAGCGTGCGGGGGCAAACCCGGGCTTTTAGGCTGTATGCTACGCCCGTGCGGGCGTTTCAGGCGGACACTATGGGGATTGGAGACCAATGGCGCTTTCGGCTCAGGCGGCGTTCGACGCCTCCGCGGTGAGGAAGGCCGCAAAGCAGATGCGGCGCGACATCGTGACGATGCTGGAGGAGGCGGGCAGCGGCCACCCAGGCGGTTCGCTTTCGGCGACCGACATTGTGGCGACCCTGTTCTTCGGGGGCGTCCTGCGACACGACCCCGCCCAGCCCGACGACCCCGCCCGCGACCGCTTCATCCTGTCCAAAGGCCATGCGGCGCCGGCCCTCTACGCGGCGCTGGCCCAGGACGGCTACTTCCCCCGCGAGTGGCTCTCGACCCTGCGCAAACTGGGCTCCCACCTGCAGGGCCATCCCGATATGCGCAAGTGCCCGGGCGTCGAGGTCTCCACGGGCTCGCTAGGCCAGGGTCTTGCCATCGCCTCCGGCATGGCGCTCGGCCTCGCCCAAGACGCGGCCACGCCCGCCGACGCCCAGCGCGTCTTCGTCCTCATGGGCGACGGCGAGCTGCAGGAGGGCGAGGTCTGGGAGGCCGCCATGTTCGCCGCCAGCCGCAAGCTGGGCAACCTGGTGGCCATCGTCGACAACAACAACCTGCAGATTGACGGCCGCCTGGCCGACGTTGTGGACCTGGGCGACATCGCCGCCAAGTTCGCCGCCTTCGGCTGGCACGTCATCGACTTGGCCGACGGCAACGACGTCGAGGCCGTCCACGAGGCGCTGACCTCGGCTGTCGACTGGCAGGAAGGCCCCGCTGTCATCGTGGCCCACACGGTCAAGGGCCGGGGCGTTTCCTTCATGGAGGACCAGGTGGGCTGGCACGGCAAGGCCCCCGACGCCCAGCAGCTCGCCCAGGCGCTCTCTGAGATTGATGCCGCCGACGGCGGAAAGGATGGTCGCTAGGATGTCTGACACGATTGACGCTCGCCCCGACCGCGCCACGCGCGAGGCCTTGGGCGCTACTCTCGTAGAGTTGGCCGAGGGTGGCTTCCCCGTCGTCGCCGTCGATGCCGACCTGGCCGGGTCCACGACGACGGCCAAGCTGGGGGCCTACGACTCCAAGCTGCTGGTGGACGTGGGCATCGCAGAGCAGGACATGATTGGCGTGGCCGCCGGCCTATCCCTGACCGGCCGCATTCCCTTCACCGGCTCCTTTGCCGTGTTCGGCACCGGCCGCTGCTACGACCAGATTCGCAACACTGTGTGCTACGCCAACCTCAACGTCAAGGTCTGCCCCACCCACGCCGGCCTGTCCGTGGGCCCCGACGGCGGCAGCCACCAGATGCTCGAGGACATTGCCCTCATGAGCGCCCTGCCCAACATGCGGGTCATCGTGCCCGCCGACTACGAGGGCGCCCGTGCGGCCCTGAGGCTGGCGGCCGCCACGCCCGGCCCCGTCTACGTGCGCATGGGCAGGGCTAAGGTCCCCCAGGTCTACGAGCCCGGCTTCGAGATGCGCCTGGGCGGCTCCAGCATCCTGCGCGAGGGCAGCGACGTCACCCTGCTGGCCTGCGGCGTCGAGGTCAACGAAGCTCTCAAGGCCGCCGTGCAGCTCGAGCAGGGAGGCGTGTCCGCCGAGGTCATCGACGTCTACAGCGTCAAGCCCCTCGATGAGGCGACCATCCTGGCCAGTGCCAGCAAGACCGGCCGGGTGGTGACCTGCGAGGAGCACGAGCTGGCCGGCGGCATGGGCTCGGCGGTGGCCCGCTTGCTCTCCTGCACGGCCCCCGTTCCCATGCGCATGGTGGGCATGGACGACTCCTTCGGTACATCGGGGTCATTCGGGGAGCTCATGGCCCGCTTCGACATGGACGCCCCCGCCATCGTCCGGGCCGCTCAGAGCCTGCTGGCATAGGCGGCCAGCCACAGGCGGACATGCAAGGGCGGGCGTCCCAATGGCGGGGCGCCCGCCCTTTCTATATCTGAAAAAGTCTCCATGTACGTGGTGACATCCTGACGCGGTAGCGCCTGCGTTGTGTGCCGAAGCTTTCGTTTGCTAGAATAAAATACTGCGTGCGTCTGTCACGACGCCGCGCGAGCAACGTACCATCGACGAACCCGCTCGCCCATGATTGGAGTCACTCGTGGCAGCTCTTTACCCAAACGCAGCGCCCAACCAGGCGCCTGCACCATCGCAGACGGGCGCCCAAGCACCCGTCGGCCAGACGCGCCCGGCGGGGTTCGGGAACGTCCCGCCGACCATCGCCATGCGCAACGTCACCGTGGTCTACCCGGCCCAGCCTGACAAAGCCGCCCTGGACAACGTCTCGATTGACATCATGCCGGGCGACTTCTGCTTTTTGGTGGGCCACTCCGGTTCGGGCAAGTCGACCTTCATCAAGACCATCATCCGCTCCATCAAGCCCACGAACGGCCACATCTACGTAGCTGGCCAGGACCTGTCCAAGCTGCGCGACCGCAAGGTGCCCTTCCTCCGCCGCCAGATTGGCTGCGTCTTCCAGGACTACAAGCTCCTGCCCAAGCGCACCGCCTACGAGAACGTGGCCTTCGCCCTGGAGTGCATCGGCAAGTCCAAGAGCGTCATCAAGGTGCAAGTGCCCGAGGTCCTGCGCCTGGTGGGCCTGGAGAACAAGATGGACATGCTGCCCGACCAGCTGTCCGGCGGCGAGCAGCAGCGCGTCTCCGTCGCCCGCGCCATGGTCAACCGCCCGCCCCTTCTGGTGTGTGACGAGCCCACCGGCAACCTGGACCCCGCCATCTCGCTGGGCATCATGAAGCTGCTCGAGCGCATCAACCGCACGGGCACCACGGTGCTGGTGGCCACCCACGACCGCGAGATGGTCGACTCCATGCGCCGTCGCGTCGTCGCCCTCGAGAACGGCCATATCGTCCGAGACGAGCAGAACGGAGGGTATGGCTACTATGGTGCCCTATAAGCTTGGATACTCCCTGCGCGAGGCAGGCCATCACTTCCAGCGCAACTGGTCGACGAGCCTCGGCACCGTCGTCACCATCTTCCTGTCCCTCTTCATCATCGGCCTCTTCGCCATCACCAGCCTCATGGTGAACAACGTGGTGGGCGATGTGGAGTCCCGCATCACCATCCAGGCCTTCCTGTCCGACGACGCCGACTCCACGCTCGTGACCTCCCTGCAGGACGAGATTCGCGGCTTCGACGGCGTGGCCGACGTGTCCTACAAGAGCAAGGACGAGGCCCTGGAGGAGTACCGCAACACCATGGTCTCCGCCAACGCCGAGGACGCCGTGGCCGCGCTCGACGGGCGCAACCCCATCCCCGCCTCGCTGGTCATCACCCTGACCAGCGCCGACATGGCCGACTCGGTAGCCAACCAGGTCATGGACAACGCCACCTTCAAGGAGGTCTGCGACTCGCCCGACACGCCCTCCTCCTCGGTCCAGTACGGCGCCGAGACGGTGGAGCGCCTGCTCACCCTCACCAACCACGTGCGCGTCATTGCCCTAGCCCTGGTCGTCCTGCTGATTTTCGTGGCCTTCGTGTTCATCAACAACACCATCCGCCTGTCGATTATGGCCCGTCAGACCGAGATTTCCATCCAGCGTCTGGTCGGCGCCTCCAACAGCTTCATCAGGGGGCCCTTCCTGACCGAGGGCATCCTGCAGTCGCTCTTGGGCTTCGTGCTGGCCGTCGTGGTGATTGAGCTCTTCCGCCACCTGGTCGTCCCCTCGGTCACGAGCAGCCTGCAGTTCCTCAACATGTATGTGGCGCCCGGCTCCTACTATCTGCTCTACGCCTTGCTGCTGGTGCTGAGCCTGATTATTGGCTACCTGGGCTCCACGCTCGCCATGCGCCGTTACCTCGAGATTTAGGTCGCGGACCCTCCCGCCGGGCGCACAGGTGCCGGTGCGGGGTGGATGGTCGACCCAGCCGGTGCCCCGCTCCGGGCCTGATGCGCGCGCATCGCCTGGGGCGGGGTACATCAGCTTGAACGGACGCGTCAAGGGAACGGACATCACATGAAGCTCTTCACTGACGACCAGCTTGCCCACGCCGAGGCCCACCTGGCAGCGGGCGACCTCGAGGGGGCCCTTCCCGTCCTCGAGCAGATGGCCCAGGACGCCCAGGTCTTTATCGACGAGACCTACGAGCCCGGCCAGGACGTGCAGTGGTTCTCCTTTGAGAGCCAGTTCGAGCTGCTCACCTACAAGCGGGTGGAGCACGACCCGCGCGACCTGCGCCCGGCCGACGCCCCCTTTGCCCGCCTCTTCGACGACCTGGGCGTGTGCCAGATTCGGCTAGGTCGCATGGAGGAGGCCGTGGAGTCCCTCAAGCAAGCTGTGCGCTGGAACCCTATGGACTGCGACACCCGCCTGGCCCTGGCCGGGGCCCTGGGAGAGACGGGCGACTATGACGAGTGCCTGCGCATGACCTACTCGGTCTTTTCGCGGGCGTCCAAGTCCTCCCAGCTGGTGAGGGCCTATGAGTCCTTCGCCCGGTACTTCATGGGCGACAGGTCCTTTGACACGGCGGCCGCCTGCGTCAAGTGCGGCCTGCGCCTCAACGAGGGCGACGAGCGCCTGCGGTCCCTTGCCCACGAGCTGGCCGAGGACCACCAGTGCGACCCGGCAGCCATGACCGACGACCTGGCCGAGAGCCTGCTGGACTCGGCGGGCATCCCCGAGGGGGCCAACGTGGAGGTCGTGCTGAGCGCCCTTCTGCTGGCCGACATCGCAGGCGAGCGGGGCGACCTGGAGCAGCGCAAGGACATGTGGCAAATCGCCGTGGACCTGGTGGGCCAGAAGCGGGCCCAGGCTCTGGCGTCCATCGTGTCCGACCTGGGCGACGACAGGGCGGGGGAGTGAAGCCCATGGCGGACCAGTCAGGCAAGAAGGGCGAGCGGGACGTCAAGGTCATCGCCAAGAACCGTACCGCCCACCACGACTACTTTGTCGACGAGACCTTCGAGGCCGGCGTTGTGCTCACGGGCACCGAGGTCAGAAGCCTGCGCGAGCGCAACTGCCAGATTACGGACGCCTTCGTGCTGGTGCGCAATGGGGAGGCCTGGCTGCATGGGGTCCACATCCTGCCCTATGTGAACGGGACCGTGTGGAACGCCGACCCCGACCGCAAGCGCAAGCTGCTCCTGCACCGCAAGCAGATCGACTACCTGGCCCAGAAGGTGGCCACCCAAGGCTGCGCCATCGTGGCCCTCCAGCTCTACTTCGACGCGCACAACCGGGTCAAGCTGCAGATAGGTCTGGCCCGGGGCAAGAAGCTCTTCGACAAGCGTGCCGACATGGCCAAGCGCGACATGGAGCGCGACATCCGCCGGGCCCTCAAGAGCCAGAGTCGCTAGGGCGCCGCCGCGCAAGATAGGCCCCGCCGCCTGCTGGGGCCCTGGAAAGTCACGCCGCCCCCGCCAGCTCAGAGATACATCACCATGTAAACGGGCAGGTAGCGAATCTTTCCCGCCGACGAGACATTGTCCTCGCAGAGCACCACGGCCTGCTCAATTCGGTAGTTCTGGGAGGCGAGCACGTTGGTCAGGGCGCTGTGCCGCTTGTAGTCCTTCCCGCT
>CAZEAF010000032.1:1959-16996 GCA_964510125.1 uncultured Coriobacteriaceae bacterium | reverse complement strand
GCCTGCGCGGGGGTCTTCTTGAGGTGTTTCACGTAGACGGTGAGCTGGCTTACGTTGAAGACCGCCCCGTCGGACAGGCGGGTCTGCTCCACCTTCCAGACCTGGGTCCGATAGCCGCCGTGGACCAGCCAGGCGTGGGTCTCAATGGTGTCGCCCTCGGAAACGCCCAGCAGGTGGGTGCTCTCCAGGTTGAGGCCCAGCGGCCAGGCCTCCTCGGGGTCGAAGCCGGTGATGGCTGCCTTGTTGGCGCAGTTTTCGGCCAGCCAGGCGCTGATGCCCCCGTGCAGGATGCCGTTGGGCTGGAGCATGATGTCGCAGACCTTGACGCGCGTGACGCCCTCGGAGGGGGTCAGCTTGACGTATTCGACGTTGATGAGGTCGGAGAGGTTCATGGCCGTCCTTCCCGGGTGCGTGGCCCGTGGCGCAAGCGTTGGTGTCTTTCAGCGAGGAAGAGACTAGCGCAAGGCGCAGGTCAACGGGCCGCACAAGGGGGTTGGACGAGGGAAAAGACAGGGAAACCATGCGGGGCCGGCCAGCTGGAATACCGGACTCTCGCCGCGGTGGAACCGGCTCAGGCCTGCCCCGCACGAGGGCGCCCTGCTTGCATGCGTTGCCCTAGCTCAGTTGCTCCTCTGGAATTGAGGTCCCGGTGAAGTCGCGGGTGTAGCCGCGGATGGCGCGGTCCTTCTGGATGAAGAACTGCTCGTCCACCCAGTCGCGTGGCAGCTCGGGATAGTCGTCGCGGGCGCGCAGGATACGGGCCTTGCCGCCGGTGGGGCAAACAGACACACACTGGCCGCAGCGCACGCACAGGGTATTGTGCAGGCAGTAGCCGTCCTCATCCCAGGAGATAGCCTCAAGCGGGCAGCGCTCGATGCAGGCCCCGCACTGGATGCACTCCTCCTTGTTGTACTCGAGCACATAGGCGTTGAAGTTCTTCCATGCGCTCGTGCCGCCGCCGGAGAGCTTGTGGAAGAGCATGTTCTTGCAGCAGTCGCCGTGGCAGCAGCAGATGATGTCAACATCGCGCGCGACGATAGACTCGGGGATCATGCCGTGGTCGATGGCGTTGTCCACGACGGCCTCGGCCTCCTCGAGGGTTATCTCGCGGCCCAGGCCGGCCTCGATGAAGTACTCGGCGATTTCGCCCATGGAGAGGCAGGTCTCAAAGGGGTGGTCGCACTCCTTGCCGTCCGCGCGGTCCCACAGGCGGCACTGGCAGGGCGAGACCGTGAACACGGAGTGCCGCTCGAGGGCGCGGCGCCAGTCCATGTAGGGGGCGAAGTCGTCCTCGGCTACGACGTCCAGGCTGATGGGGTAGCTGCGGAAGAGGGGGAAGGTCATGTCGCACTCGTGGCCGACGTTGGACATGATGCCGCTCGCGTTGAACTCGTGCACGATGTCGAGCGCGGCCTGGCTCTGATAGGGGTCGTCGCCGACGCCGCCCTCCCTGAAGTAGAGGTAGAGCTCGGAGAACTCCCAGAAGCCGTTGATGTGCGGGATGAGGTGGTAGTAGTCCACCCCGGCGCGGTTGGCGTGGAAGATGAGCCCGCGCATGGCCAGGTCGTCGAGGATCTCCCTGCACTCCTGCTCGTCGCGCCCCGACTCCATGGCGTACTGGTAGGGGAGGAACCAGTCCATGAGCGGCATCTCCAGCTCATGTTGGGCGTCCTCCTCGCTCCACAGCATCATGATCATCTCATAGGCATGCTGGTCGGGAAGGCCCAGGCCCTTGCCGATGTGGTTGATGCGGTTGCGCAGCCGCACGTAGACCTCGGGGACCACGCTGCCGTCGGGCAGGACCAGGTCGCCCTCCACCTCGGGCTCGACCATGGTCCCGTGCTCCTCGAGGCTCCAGGTGTTGGGGTCGCGCCAGTCGGTGTCGATGGTCTTGAAGATCTCCTCCTGCGAGACGCCCTTGGCGGCCAGGTCGCGGGCTGCCTGCTTGGCTGCCTCGACGGCGGCGTCGATGGCGTCGTAGTCCAGGTCGCCCGAGGCAATCGCGGCCTCCTTGACGGCGTCGCCGGCTGCGCTCATGGCTTTCTCGTCCACCTCGACCGTCGTTGCGTCGGCGGTGGACGAGAAGCTGAACAAGCCGCCCGCCCCCACCATGGCAAGACCCATCGTCCCGGTGAATCCTCGACGCGTTACCTGCATGATCGGTCCTCTTTCCCTCGTGCTCCTCCAACGGTGACCGCAGGCTGCAATCGCCCGCGACCCCTTTGCCATGGGGTGGCCGGCGCGCGAACCTGCGACTGCCCGTGAGAATAGGAGGTGAAGCAACTGGAGGGTCAAGCGGCCGTCTCTGCCGTGCACGCCTCGTCCATGCGCAGGCCCATGCCTACGGGCGGACGGGGACCCACATCTCCAGACGGTATGCGAGCCGGTCGTCCAGCTTCTGGCCATACAGGAACCGCGCGACTATGTCGCCGTCGTCCGCAGCCAGGCCCTGCTCCTCCAGCCAGGCGAGCGGCTCGTGCAGGAAGCGCTCGTCGCCCTCCTCGCTGGTGCATCTGACGATGGCGTGCAGGCACCTGTCCCGCGCGGGGAACCTCTCCACATGCGACAGGACCGGCTCGGCGAGGTCGGTGTAGGTGTCGTCCGTGATCACGATGTTGCGCTCGGCCGACCAGCCCGGCCCTTCCGCGTCCCGTCGGAAGGTGATGCCGAAAAAGGAGCTGGGCATGTGCTCGATTAGGTAGTTGTACTGCTGGGAGAAGAGGGAGGCGCTGGCGCTGGTGACGGCCTCGCCCTGATAGACGGGGTAGGGCACGCAATGGAGCTCGGGGCGTGCCGCCAGCTCGAAGCGGGGCGCGTCCATGCCCTTGTCGAGGAACTCCTCGATCTTGTCGGCCGCGCACTCGCACTCGTAGAGGATGCGGCGCTGTTCGGCGACGCTGCGGCGCATGACGCGGACGGCCTCGTTCGGCTCGCTGGTCAGGGCTTCCTTGATGTCGGTCATGTTCAGCCCCGCCATCCGGTAGAGCTTGTACATATAGAGCGTGGCCTGGTCCTCGAGCGAGAATTGCCGGTAGCCGTTCCCCTCGTCGCGCGTCGGGCTGACGAGCCCCTCTCTCTCCAAAAAACGCACGCCATTGACCGTGATGCCGAGCATCCGCGCCATCTGGCCTATCTCGATGAGCATAGCGCCCCCCATGCCGTTTCGGATATCCCCCTCCGAATTGCCTGGGAGAAGTATACCGTGCGGGACCTGCTCAAGCCTACAGTTGCTGGAGGGTCGGGGCGGCTGCTTGAGGTCCGCGGCCGGTCAGCTGACGCCAAGTCGCGGGTCCACAGCTGCCGGGCCCCACCAGCTCCCGCCAAGCTTCCGCACTGCCAGACCTACTCCCCGGCGGACCCGTCCAGGGGAGCCCAGGCGATGCTGGCGGCCCCGTTGCCCAGGCTGCACGAAAGCACCGGGCCGCCGTCCTTTACGCGTACCTTGGTCTGCGGAAACGCCGCCCTGGTGGCCTTGAGGAGCTCGACAATAAAGGGCCCGCGCTGGCCGTAGTGGGCCAGGGTCAGCTCGTGGACGCCTGCCGGCACCTGGGCCACCATGCGCTCGGCCAGCACGTCCACGCCGCGGGCGGTGTCCACAAAGGCGATGGCCCCCTCCTTGATGGTGAAGAGGGGATAGCGGTTGAGCATGGCGTTGACCGACTGAGGCACCATGGACAGGCGGCCGCTGCGGCGCAGAGGGTCCACTGAGGGGACTGAGAAGCACAGGCCTTGGCGGGTGCGGGCCTGGACCAGGTCGTCGATGATGGCGTCAAAGGTCAGGCCCTGCTGCTCCAGCTGGCGGGCCCGCCGCACCAGGTACTCGTTGTTGGAGAAGCCCGAGAGGGAGTCCAGCACGGCGATGCGCGGGGCCCTGCCTTGCGCCGCGGAGCCGGCAAGGTCGGCGGCCTTGCAGGCGTGCTGGTAGGTGGAGGACAGACGGGAGGAGATGGTGACGCACAGGATGTCGCAGCCCCGGTGGGCCAGGTTCTCGAAGGCCAGGCGGAAGGCCTCGACCGTGGGGGCGTGGGTCTCGGTCAGCTTGCCGGCGGCCAAACCCGCGGCGTAGTCGCCGTTCTCCCCTATGTAGGACTCGGCCAGGGTGGCCCCGTCCAGCAGGTAGGTGTTCTCGACCACGGTCACGGCATAGCGGGCCGCCTCGCCGCGGGAGAGGGCGGAGGTTGAGTCGACGACGATGCCTAGCATGAGGCCATCACCCCAAGTTTGCGGAAGCGGTCGTAGCGCTGCTGTTCGATCTCGTCGGGCGAAAGGGCGGACAGCTCATCGATTTCGGCTATCAGGTCTTTCTTAAGTTCGGCGCACATGGCGTCGGCGTCACCCTCGTGCTCGCTCACCACGCGGTCGATGATGCCCAGGTCACGCAGGTCGTGGGCTGTGAGCTTGAGGGCAGCCGCCGCCTCGGGGGCCTTGGCCGCGTCCTTGTAGAGGATGGAGGCGCAGCCCTCGGGGCTGATAACGGAGTAGACGGCGTTCTCGAGCATCCAGACCTTGTTGGCCACGCCCAAGGCCAGGGCGCCGCCGCTGCCGCCCTCGCCGATAATCGCGCTCACGACCGGCACGGTGAGGCCAGCCATCTCGACCAGGTTCTCGGCGATGGCCTGGCCCTGGCCCCGCTCCTCGGCTTCGATGCCGCAGTAGGCGCCGGCCGTGTCGATGAGGCAGACCACGGGCCGGCCGAACTTCTGGGCCTGGCGCATGAGCCGCAGGGCCTTGCGGTAGCCCTCGGGGTGGGCGCTGCCGAAGTTGCGGTCGATGCGGTCCTTGGTGGAGGAGCCCCGCTCGGTGCCGATGACGGTCACCGGCCTGCCGTCCAGCCAGGCGATGCCGCCCACCACGGCCTTGTCGTCGGCAAAGTGCCGGTCGCCATGGAGCTCGACAAAGCCGTCGAAGACCCGAGAGACGATGTCCAAGGTCGTAGGCCGGTGGGTGGAGCGGGCGTTGCGCACCCGGTCGTAGGCGGTGGGCGAGGACGGCTGGCCTGCGGCAGGGCCGGCACCGGCAGCGGCGGTAGTGCCCTCGGTCCTCGCGGCGCCGGCCGCGGACCCCGTCACAGAGCCCACGGCGGCCTTGACGGCCTCGGCCACAGCTGCAGCGGCGGCCTTGCCGGCCTCGGCCGCGCTTGCCCCGGCGCTCTCGACTGCTCCGGCCTTGGCATCCGCTGCCGGCGCCTCCGCTACGTGGTGGGCCTGGGGGTCGTGGAGCTCCAAGAGGGCGCCCAGCTCGTCGCGCATGTCGGCGCGGGTCACGATGCGGTCGACGAAGCCGTGGTCGAGCTGGAACTCGGCGCTCTGGAAGCCGGCCGGCAGCTTGCGGTGGATGGTCTGCTCGATGACGCGCGGGCCGGCAAAGGCCACCAGGGCCCCGGGCTCGGCGATGGTGATGTCGCCCTCCATGGCGAAGGAGGCTGTGACGCCGCCCGAGGTGGGGTCGGTCAGCACGGCGATGAAGAGCAGGCCCGCGGCCCCCAGGCGCCGGCGGGCGGCCGAGGTCTTGGCCATCTGCATGAGGGAGGTGGTGCCCTCCTGCATGCGGGCGCCTCCCGAGACCGTGAAGCCCACCACGGGCAGGCCCAGCTGGCAGGCGCGCTCGAAGCAGCGGGTAATCTTCTCGCCCACGACGGAGCCCATGGAGCCCATCATGAAGTCGCCGTTCATGACGAACAGGGCGCACTTCTCGCCCTTGATGGCAGCCTGGCCGCACACGACGGCGTCGACCTCGCCGCTCTTGGCCCGCACCTTGGCCAGCTTGTCCTCGTAGCCGGGGAAGGAGAGGAAGTCGCAGGAGGCCAGGTCAGCGTCCCATTCCTCGAAGGAGCCCTTGTCGGCGGTGACCTCGATGCGCTGGCGGGCCGAAAGGCGCAGGTGGTGGCCGCAGCGGGGGCAGACCTCCAGGTTGGCGGCCATGCGGTCCACGTCGACGACGTGCTTGCAGCCGGGGCACTGCACGTAGATCCGGCGCTCGATCACGTCGACGGGCAGGTCGTTGGCCGGCGTCTCGAGGGGGTTCACGTTCTTCTTCTGGAAGCTCTGGAAGCTGTCGAACAAGCCCATAGGTGGCCCTGCCCCTCTACTTGCCCAGGATGTGGGTCATGATGTCGGTATGGTAGACGCCCTGCAAAAACTCGGGGTTGGAGAGGATTTCCAGCTGGAGCTCGGAGTTGTCGGAGATGCCCTCGATGGCCAGCTCGGAGAGGGCGGCGCGCATCTTACGGACAGCCTCCTCGCGGGTGGGGGCGTAGACGACGAGCTTGCCCAGCATGGAGTCGTAGTAGGGCGGCACGCTCATGCCCTGGTAGAGCGCCGAGTCGAAGCGGACCCAGGGCCCGTTGGGCACGTGGAGCATGGTCACCTTGCCGCAGGAGGGCACGCCCTCGCGGTTCTCAGCGTTGATACGGCACTCGATAGCCTGGCCGCGGGTCCGGATGTCGCCCTGGGTGAAGGGCAGCTCGACGCCGGCGGCCACGCGCAGCTGCCATTTGACCAGGTCGATGCCCGTGACGAACTCGGTGACGGGGTGCTCAACCTGCAGGCGGGTGTTCATCTCCATGAAGTAGTAGTCGCCGTCGTCAGTGTAGAGGAACTCGATGGTGCCCACGCCGGTGTAGCCCACGGCGGCGGCCATGGCCCGGGCGCTGGCGAACATCTTCTGGCGCACCTCGTCGGGCAGGCAGGCGCAGGGGCTCTCCTCCAGCAGCTTCTGGTTGCGCCGCTGGACCGAGCACTCGCGCTCGCCCAGGGTGAGGACGTGGCCGTAGTTGTCACAAAGGAGCTGAACCTCGACATGGTGGGCGTTGCTCACGAACTTCTCCATGTAGCAGGCCCCGTCGCCAAAGCCGGCTTGGGCTTCGGCGGATGCCTCCGTAAAGGCCCGGCCTGCCTCCTCGGGCGTGTCCACGCGCCGGATGCCGCGGCCGCCGCCGCCTGCCCGGGCCTTGATGAGGACAGGGCAGCCGATGCGGCGGGCCTCCTCCTCGGCCTGCTCGGGGGAGTCCAGCAGGTCGCATCCGGGCGTGACGGGGACGCCGGCAACCCGGGCGACCCGACGGGCCAGGTCCTTGTTGCCCATCTGCTCGATGACCTCGGGCGAGGGGCCCACGAAGGTGACGCCGCAGGCAGCGCACTCACGGGCAAAGCCGGCGTTCTCGGCGAAGAACCCATAGCCGGGGTGGATGGCCTGCGCGCCCGTCTCCGCCGCCACGGTGAGGATGGCGTCCTGATTGAGGTAGCTCTCGGCGGGCCGGGGGCCTCCAATGCAGTAACTCTCGTCGGCGAGGGCCACGTGCAGGGCGTCGCGGTCGGCCGTGGAGAAGACGACCACGGTCTGGACCCCCATCTCCTTGCAGGCGCGTATGACCCGCACGGCTATCTCGCCGCGGTTGGCTATGAGGATTTTCGAGAACATGCGAGCACGGTCTCCCTATTGTCGGGGCGGGACGAGGGCGAAGCTGAACTCGGCCGAGCAGCACAGGTTGCCGGCGACGCTGGCCGTGCCCTTGGCAAAGCGGAAGGGCCCCTTGGCGCGGGTGATGGTGCAGGCCAAGTCGATGGTGTCGCCCGGGCGGATGGGGTGCTTGAAGCGCACATTGTTGAGGCTGGTGTACATGGGTATGGCGCCTGCCAAGGCGGGGTCGTCGGCCAGGAGCACGCAGCAGTTCTGGGCAATCATCTCGCACTGGATGACACCGGGCACGATGGGGTTGCCCGGGAAGTGGCCCTGGACGAAGAACTCCTCGCCCGTCACCCGATAGGTGCCGCGGGCCTCCCGGGTCCCGTCGGCGCCCTCCACGAGCTCGCAGGTGTCGAGGAGAAGCATGGGCTCCCGGTGGGGGAGGATGGCCTTGAGCTGTTCGCGGTCCATAGCGCCTCCTAGCCGATCTTCATGAGGCAGCGGCCGTACTCGACCAGCTCGCCGTCCTTGGTGCAGATGTCGACGATGGTGCCGTCGACCTCGGCCTGGATCTCGTTCATGCACTTCATGGCCTCGACGATGCAGAGGGTATCGCCCTTGGAGACCTTGGAGCCGATTTTGACGAAGGGCTCGGCGCCGGGGGCGGGGGCCACGTAGAAGACGCCCACCATGGGTGCCTCGACCGCAAAGGCGCCGTCGTCCTCGGCGGGCACCGCGGGGGTGCGGGCCGCAGCGGCGGCGGGTGCCGCGGGTGCCACGGGGGCGGGAGCGCTCGCGGGCACGCCGGGAGCGGCTAGGGGGGTGGGGGCCCCTGCGGGCATGCCGGGGGCGCCGGGTGCGGGGAGCACGACCACGGGAGGCGGCGGGGCCGCATGGCCGTCGGGGCCTCGGTCGAGCTCGTAGGTCTGCCCATCCTGTTCGACCTTCACGTGCGAGAGGCCGTGCTCGTCCATGAGCTCGGCGATGCCGCGCAGGGTAGAGAGGTCCATGCGGTATTGCCTCCTATTCGTACTTTTTAAAGGCCAGGCAGGCGTTGTGTCCGCCAAAGCCCAGCGAGGTCGACAGGGCCCAGCGACCCGTGAAGGGTGCAGCCACGTTGGGCGTGTAGTCCAGGTCGCAGTCCTCGGCAGGCTGCTCCAGGTGGATGGTAGGGGCCACGATGCCGTCGCGCAAGGTCAGGGCACAGACCATGGCCTCCATGGCGCCGGTCGCGCCTAGCATGTGGCCGGTCATGGACTTGGTGGACGAGATCCGGGCCGCGTGGGCAGCCTCCTCGCCCAGGGCAGCCTTGAAGCCCTTGGTCTCCGAGGAGTCGTTGAGCTTGGTGGAGGTGCCGTGGGCGTTGATGTAGAGGCCCTCCTCAGGCTTGAGCCCCGCCTCCTCCATAGCCAGCCTGACGGCGCGGGTGATGCCGCCGGCCTCGGGGTCGGGCGAGGTCACGTGGTAGGCGTCGGAGGTGTTGCCGTAGCCCACGACCTCGGCGTAAATCTTGGCGCCGCGGGCCAGGGCGTGGTCCAGGTCCTCGAGCACCAGGATGACGCCGCCCTCGCCCATGACGAAGCCGTCGCGGTTGGCGTCGAAGGGGCGGCAGGCCGTCTCGGGGTCGGGGTTCTTGGTGAGGGCCATGCAGCTGGTGAAGGCGGCAATCGAGATGGGCAGGATGGCCGCCTCGGCGCCGCCGGCCAAGATGGCGTCGGCCAGGCCCATCTTGATGGCGTGGAAGGCCTCGCCGATGGTATGGGATGAGGTGGCGCAGGCCGTGACCACCGGCAGGGTCGGGCCCAGGCAGTGGTGGCGAATCGAGACATCGCCCGAGGCCATGTTGGCAATCATCATGGGAATCATGAAGGGGGACACGCGGTGTGGCCCCTTCTCGTTGAAGACCGAGATTTGGTCGTACATGGTGGCAAAGCCGCCGATGCCGCTACCCACGTAGGTGCCCACGCGCTCGGCGTCCACATTGGGCTCGGGGGCCCCCTCGGCCTGGGCGCGGGCGCTGCCAGAGATGACCAAGCCGGCGTCGTCGACAGCCTCGTCGGCCGCGGCCATGGCGTACTGGGAGAAGAGGTCCTTGTGGCGGATCTCCTGCTTGGAGAAGTAGCGCTCGGGCTCGAAGCCTTTGACCTCGCCGGCCAGCTTGACCTTGAAGTCGGTGGTGTCGAAGTGCGTGATGAGGCCTATGCCGTTCTTGCCAGCCTTGAGGGCCTCCCAGCTCTCGGGGGCCGAAAGGCCCACAGGCGTCACGGCGCCCAGGCCGGTGATGACGACTCTGCGATTCATGTGCGAAACCTCGATTCTCGCCCAGTGGGCGCTTGCTACATCCTCAGGCCGCCGTCGATGCGGATGACCTCGCCGGTCACGTAGGCGGCCTCGGGGCTGGCCAGGAAGGCGACCACGTTGGCCACATCCTCGGGCGTGCCGAAGCGGCCCAGGGGGATGGACTTCTCGTAGGAGTCGCGGACATCCTGGGCGAGCTTGTCGGTCATGGCTGTCTGGATGAAGCCAGGGGCCACGGCGTTGCAGGTCACGCCCCGGGAGGCGAACTCGCGGGCCACGCTCTTGGTGAGGCCGATGAGACCTGCCTTGGAGGCGGAGTAGTTGGCCTGGCCGGCGTTGCCCATGAGGCCCACGATTGAGGAGGTGTTGACGATGCGGCCGTCCCGGGCGTGCATGAGGGGACGGGCCAGGGCCTTAATCATGTTGAAGGCCCCCTTGAGGTTGACGTTGAGAACCGCGTCGAAGTCCTCCTCGCTCATGCGCATGAGCAGCGTGTCGCGAGTGACGCCGGCGTTGTTGACCAGCACGCTGGGGGCGCCCATCTCGGCCTGGATTTGCTTGCAGCAGGCCTTGACCTGGTCGGCGTCGGACACGTCGCACTGGTAGGCGCGGGCGGTGCGGCCCTGGGCTTCCACGAGGGCGACGGTCTCGGCGGCCGCCTGGGGGTTGCCTGCGAAGACGACAGCGATGTCGCAGCCCTGCTCGGCCAGCTTGACGCAGATGGCGCGTCCGATTCCACGCGAGCCTCCGGTAACGACGGCGACGCGTCCCTGGGTTTCCTGCTCAGTCATGTGCCCTCCTCCGATGCCGGCGTCGGGGGTTTGCCCGGGCCGGCCAATCCTGTTAGTCCTGGGCGCCGCGGATGGCCTCGAGCGCCGATTGCAGCTGGTCGGGGGTCTCGACGGACACGGCCTCGGCCTCGGGCAGGGTCCGCTTGACCAGGCCGGTCAGCACGTGGCCCGCGCCCACCTCCACAAAGGTCGTGACGCCCCTGTCCCACATGCCTCGCAGGGTGTCCGTCCAGCGCACGGGGTTGGAGGCCTGGTTGGCCAGGAGCTGGGCGATGGTCTGCCGGTCGGCGGGATAGGGCTCGGCTGTGGTGTTGGCCCACACGTCCAGGGCGGGCGTCGCAATCTCCATGCCTTGCAGGACCGGCAGGAGCTGCTGGGAGGCGCAGGCCATGAGGGGGCTGTGGAAGGCACCCGAGACGGCCAAGGGCGTGGCGCGGCCGCCGGCCTCGCGGACCAGGCCCTGCAGTTCCTGGATGGCGTCGGGCCTGCCGGCCACCACGGTCTGCCTGGGTGAGTTGTAGTTGACGGGCCAGCACTCGCCGGCCTGGCGGGCGAGGCCTTCGACGGTCTCGGGGTCGAGCTTGAGCACGGCCACCATGGAGCCGGGCGTGTCCTCGCAGGCCTGCTCCATGAGGCGGGCGCGGGCCAGCACGGCGGAAAAGCCGTCGGCCACGCTGAGGGCGCCGGCGTAGGTGAGGGCCGCCAGCTCGCCCAGGGAGAAGCCGGCCACGCAGGCAGGTCGCACCCCGTGGGCCGTGAGGGCAGCCGCGCAGGCCAGGTCCATGGTGTAGACGCAGGGCTGGGTGTTCTGGGTCAGGGCCAGCTCCTCGGCGGTGCCGGTGAAGCACTGGTCGCTGGTGCCGGGGCGCACGGCGTCGGCCGCGGCAAAGACGGCTTGGGCGGCGGGCTCCGCCTGGGCAATCTCCTGGCCCATGCCGGGGTGCTGGGCGCCCTGGCCGGCAAAGAGGACGGCCAGGTGGGGCAGGGGCTCCAGGTCCCGGTCGAGAAGGCGGACGCCCTCGAGTCCCCCGGCGGCGCCTTGTGTTATCTGACCCATGTGAGCGCACCTCGCAAGCTCTTCTCGCAGCCGTCCATGAGGTCGGCGATGATGGCAGCCGCCGGCTCCTTCCTCGTGACCATGCCGGCCACCTGCCCGGCCATGAAGTAGCCGCCCTCCTCGTCGCCCTCTTTGGCGGCACGGCGCAGGGCGCCCGCCGAGTGGCCGTGGAGCTCGTCCTCGGAAAGGGTCGCCTCCATCTGCGCGTAGTCGTGGGTGAAGGGGGTCTTGAGGGCGCGCACCGGGTGGCCGGTCTTGCGGCCAGTGACGATGGTGGAGATGTCCTTGGCCTTGAGCACCTTCTGCTTGTAGACCTCGCTCACGGTGCATTCGTCGGCCACCAAGAAGCGGGTGCCCACCTGGACGCCCTGGGCGCCCAGCATGAGGGCGGCTGCCATCTGGCGTCCGTCGGCGATGCCGCCCGCGGCCAGGACCGGCACGTCCACGGTGTCCACAACCTGGGGGACCAGGGCCATGGTGGTCAGGTCGCCCACATGGCCGCCCGACTCGCCGCCCTCGGCCACCACGGCGCAGGCGCCCGCACGGGCCACCAGCTTGGCCATGGAGCAGGAGGCTACGACCGGCGCGACCTTAACGCCGGCAGCCAGCCAGTCCTTCATATACTTGGTGGGGTTGCCGGCGCCTGTCACCACGACGGGGACATGCTCCTCGGCCACCATCTGGGCCACCTCGTCGGCGTGGGGGCTCATGAGCATGATATTGACGCCAAAGGGCTTGTCGGTCGCCGTGCGCACCTCGTGAATCTGCTCGCGCACCCAGGCGGCGTCGGCGTTCATCGCCGAGATGATGCCCAGGCCTCCGGCGCGGGACACGGCGGCTGCCAGGCTCGCGTCGGCAATCCAGGCCATCCCGCCCTGAAAGACGGGGTACTCGATTCCAAAGAGGTCACACACGGGTGTTTGGATCATGAGCTGCTTCGCTCCTCGCTTCTCGTGGCCGACGTCTGCTGCGGGCAAAGTCGCAGGCAGATAGGGAAGCGGCCCGGACGCAGCTTGCGCACCGGGCCGCTGGTAGACCGCGTCTCCAGGCCTTAGGCCTGCGCGGCAATCGCCTTGTCGACCAGCTCGACAAACTCGCCGACGGTCTTGGGGTTCGACTCGGGGTCAATCTCGATGCCAAACTCGTCCTCGCAGGCCATGACCGCCTCGACGGTGGCAAGGCTGTCGAGGCCGGCCTCCTCGAGCGTGGTCTCAGGCTTAAAATCGACGTTCTCCAGGCCGTCCTGGTCCTTGAGAACCATCACCACGCGATTGAACGTGCTCTCAGCCATGTGCATTCCTCTCTTGAGATATGTCTTGTGCCCGCATGCCTTTTGGCGGCGCATCGCCTCTGCAGGCGTAAAGACAAGCCTTATGCCCGCAGGTAGTCCAAGTCTACCACCAAAGCTAAGTACCCATCTGGACGGCGGGGCGACCCTGTCATAGACAAGCGCTACATACTCGACAAATAATCGAGATTTGTTGGGGTGACGCCCGGCGGCCCGAAGGAGCTAGCCCTGGACGCCCGAGGCCGCGTCGACGTCCTGGGGCAGGCTAGTCTGCCAGCGCAAAAGGCAGGTGCCGGTCACCAGGCCGCTACCAAAGCCGAAGAGGGCCACCAGGTCGCCGTCCTTGAGCTCGCCCGCCCGGGCCAGCCGGTCCAAGGAAAGGGGGATGCAGGCGCTGGACACGTTGGCCGTGTGGCCGATGGTGACGATGACCTTGGAGGGGTCGATTCCCAACCGTTCCACGCCGGCGTCGATAATGCGCTTGTTGGCCTGGTGGAAGACGAAGTGGTCGATGTCGGTCAAGGCGACGCCGGTCTGCTGGGACAGGCGCTGGACCTCGCTAGCGATGCTGGACACGGCGAACTTGTAGACCTCGCGGCCCTTCATGTGCATGTAGAGACCGTCCTGCTCGACCCGGTTGGCGCTGGCCTGGTCGAAGGGGCTGTTGCCGGCGGGCATCCAACCGAAGATGGCCTCGTCGTCACCCTGGGTGGTCATGTCCAGGTAGAGGGGGCTCTCGCCGCCTGCCCCCAGCACGACCGCCGCGGCCCCGTCGCCAAAGAGCACGCAGGTGGCGCGGTCGTTCCAGTCCACGCAGCGGGTGAGCTGCTCGGCCGAGCAGACCAGGATTCTGCGTGCCCGGCCCGAGGTGAAGAAGCCGTCAGCCACGGAGAGGCCAAAAACGAAGCCCGCGCAGGCCCCGTTCAGGTCGAAGGCGGGGCAGGTGGCCCCCAGGTCCTTTTGGAGGACGCAGGCCTGGGCCGGGGTCCAGTGCTCAGGTGAGCAGGTGGTCACGATGATGAGGTCCAGGTCAGACGGATTGACTCCCGCCGCCTCAAGCGCCCGGCGGGAGGCCTGCTCGGCCAGTTGGCCCAGGGTCTCGGTGGTGCAGACAGGCCGCGAGGAGATGCCCGTGCGGGTGCTGATCCACTCGTCGGACGTGTCCAGGAATCGGGCCAGCTCGTCATTGGTCACCTGACGCGCGGGCAGGGCGGACCCGGTCCCCATGATATGGAAAGCCATGTGGGAAATCCTTTCGAGACTCTTTAACTTTCTGCCGCGATGAAGCGGATGTTTATGTCGGTGGCGCGCTGGTCCTCGTTGACGCCGGCAATCAGACCCGTGTCGGTGTACTGCCACATGGCCATGTCGTACTCGCCGGTGGGGTGGGCGACGCCGTATTCGGCATACCACACACTGTACCCCGACAGCTCGCCTTCCAGGTCGAGAAGGGCGAGGTAGTGCTGGTTTCCGTAAATCATAGCCTGGTAGCCGGCCTGGGAGACGGCCTCGAGGAAGGCCTTGGCGATGGCCGTGCGCTCGGCGTCCGTGAGATCGTCGCTGCGGGTGACCTCAGCCGCGCCGCCCGCCTTGAGCTCCTCGTCAAAGACCACGGGGTAGCTGAGCGAGACGTTCACGTTGGCAAGCGTATCGATGACGAAGTTGGCCTCCTCCACAGCCTCGTCGGTGGTGATGGCCTGGGAGAAGAAGTAGACGCCCACCTTGATGCCAGCCTGGGACGCGCCCAAGATGTTGTTGTAGAACTGCTCGTCCAAGACGATGGAGCCTTTGGTGTAGCCCCGGTATCCCAGGCGGACGATGGCGAAGTCCACACCCGAGTCCTTGACGGCCTGCCAGTCGATGGTGCCGTCGTGCTCGGACACATCGATGCCCTCCTCGGACAGCTTGAGGCCGCTGGCGTCGTAGTAGGCGAGCAGACCGTCCTCGTCGTTGCGCATGTTGTCCCAGGTGTAGGGGGGCGTCCAGGTCTCCGTGACCGTGGTCGTCGCGGTGGTGGGTTCAGGCTCGCGCGAGCAGGAGGACAGGCTGTACACGAGCACGGCAATCAGGGCCCCCGCCACCAGGGCGAGGACGACGATGGCAATCAGCAGGGCGCGGCTGAGTGTGACCGGGCCCCTGTCGTCGGCGCTGTGCTTGGCCTTGGGGGCCTTGGGCTGCTTGTGGGCACTGGGCTGCCTG
>CAZEAF010000032.1:0-1859 GCA_964510125.1 uncultured Coriobacteriaceae bacterium | reverse complement strand
GGCGCTGTGCTTGGCCTTGGGGGCCTTGGGCTGCTTGTGGGCACTGGGCTGCCTGTGGGCACTGGGCTGCCTGGGTGCGTTGGGCTGCCCGGGGGCATCGGGGTCGGAATCCCCGCCGACCAGGGGCCTGGGCTTGGAGACGGACCCGGTGGCCTTTGCGGCTTCGGCCTCTTGCCGGTCATCGAACGAGGACCCCTCCTGGGGAGTCGGTGTCTGCGTGGGCGGTTGGGCGCCGGATGTCATGGCTGCTCCTTAAGCGTCGGTTGACCTCCTCATGATAATGCCCAGGTGCCTTCTGGGTATGGAGGGGGTTTCAGCATTCGGGAGTCTCGGTTGTCTCGCACCTGCGCCCTACTCGTGCCTCGTGACCTCGAAGCGGCGCAGTATGAGCTCCTCGCCGGGGTTGATCTCGGCCTTGCGGCAGGCGATGGAGAACTGCTGCTGGGCCGAGGTCACGCCGGGCAGGTTGGGCAGCAGGGTCCCCCGCCGGCCGTCGGGCGCGCTCACGATGACGCCAAAGCGGGCGGGGTCCAGGTCCTGGGGGCCGGCGATGGGCACAGGCTCGGACAGGACGTCCACCTGGTAGCTGAGCTGGCTGAGCTCGTCTTGCTTGACTGCCGGAAAGCGGGGGTCGCGCGTGCCGGCGTTGATGGCGTTGTTGACAATCTCCTCGGCCAGGGAGGCGCGGGTGGGCTCGATGGTGCCGATGCAGCCGCGCAAGGCCCCCGCCCGGCGGATAGTCACAAAGGCCGAGGCCTGGCTGTGCAGGAGGTCGTCGGGCAGGTAGTCGGGAATCCGGGGGGAGACGCCCAGGCGCACCCAGGTCTCCAGGCTGGTCCTGGCCAGGCGCACGAAGGCGTCCTCCTCGCGCAGGCGGCGCTGGTGGCTGGTGAAAAGCTCGTGCTCGTAGTCGTCGCCAAAGGCCCGGCGGTTGCTCCTGCCCAGGGGGATAGCCGCCGCCACGGCATAGCCCACGCCGAAGCTGGTCTCGTAGCTCAGAAGGCCGCTGGCAACCGAGCACTGGTCCAGCGCGCCTGCCATCATATCGAGGCCGGGCAGGGCGCACTGCATGGCCGCGCTTGCCACATCGGGGTTCAGCCGCAGGAGGGACCCGTAGTCACCGCTGGACAGGGCCTGGCAGACCTGGCTGTCGAAGTCCAGCCCCTCGGCCCTGAAGCCGTAGGGGGAGTCCTGACGCAGGCGGTGGGACAGGTCGCCCGAGGCGATGAAGGCCACCCGCCGCCCCAGCTCGTCGGAAGCCCGGCTGACGCACTGGCCGAAGCGGTAGTGGTCTAGAGGCGTCATACCCGAGACACCCACGCGGACGATGGGGCAGGCCACGCCGGCCGCGCGCGCAAAAAGCAGAGGCACCAGGGTGCCGTGGTCCAGGTCGCGCACCTTCTCGCCCGCCGTGCCCGCGTGGATGCCTGCCGCCGTGGCCGCCCGGGCGATGGCCGCGACCAGCTCGGTGTCGTAGGTCACCTCGAGCCTGTCCGCGGGGTCGCCAAACCCGGAAAGGTCGCCCTGGGCGCCAAGGTGGGGGGACAGGTGGAGGTAGTCGAAGTAGGACGTTCCGTGGGGCGTGCAGATGACGATGGCGTCGGGGGCGAGGCGGGCCAGGCGGTCACCGACTTCACGCAGGGCGCGGGCCGTCTCGGCCAGGCCAGACTCCCGCCCCTGTGCGACCCCGGGCACGACGAGAGGCGGATGTGGCACCGCGAATGCAGTGATAATCGACATAGGACGTGCGACCCCCAGGTGTGTTTGAGCTGCGGATGGGGCGCGCCGTCCAAGGGTCTTGCGACGGACGGACGGGCGCGAAGGCTTTATTTGGTTGTGAGGTTGGAGTAACCCCCGCA
>CAZEAF010000031.1:14634-17128 GCA_964510125.1 uncultured Coriobacteriaceae bacterium | reverse complement strand
GGAAGGAACGGCTCGCCGCCGGTCTCGCGGTCGCCCATCGTCCCACACACAAACGGATGCGCTACATTTGCAGCAAAGCAAGAGACAGGCGGCTATAGGGAGGACAAGCCATGCTCTACAACGAACGTGACATCCGCCATGCACAGGCGCTCGACATCGCCCAGAAGATGCTGGTCGCCGCCCGCACCGCGCCCAAGGGCAAGGGGGTCGACATCATCGAGTGCGCCGTGGCGGACGGGGACGACCTGACCAAGCTGGCTGAGGAGATGCGCGCCATCTCGGCGGAAAGGGGCTTCAAGTTCCTCCTGCGCGACGCCCTCAACATCGAGGCCAGCGAGTGCGTGCTCGTCGTGGGCACGGCCGACCGGCCCCAGGGGCTCGACTGTGGCCATTGCGGATACGCCCATTGCGCCGACCGGGCCGAGGGCGTGCCCTGCGCCATCAACAGCGTGGACGTGGGCATCGCACTGGGCGCGGCTGTGTCCAAGGCGGCCGACTTCCGGGTGGACACCCGCATTATGTTCTCGGCGGGTCTCGCGGCCCAACGCCTGGGCTGGCTGGGCGGCTGCCGCCAGGTCTACGCCATCCCCGTGAGTATCTCCAGCAAGAGTCCCTACTTCGACCGCAGGTACGAGGGGTAGACGTCGTGGGCGTAGGCGTGCGGCGGCTTCGTGCGGGGCGACGGCCGGCCGGGGTGCCTGCGCGGGAGGCGTGCGCTTCTATGGGGGCGCAGGGCTGGTCGGACGGAAGGGCGGCGGCATGGGCATCTATCTCAACCCGGGCGCGACGATGCTGCGGCAGGGGCGCAACTCGCGCGTGTACGTGGACAAAAGCGAGATGATCGCGCAGCTCAACCGCGTGCTCAACACCGAGCGAAAGTACGTCTGCGTGAGCCGTCCCCGGCGCTTCGGCAAGTCGATGGCGGCCAACATGGTGAGCGCCTACTACGACCGCACGGTCGACGGAGCCGCCGAGTTCGCGGGCCTCGCCATCGCGTCTGACCCCTCGTTTGACGCCAAGCGCAACCAGTTCGACGTGCTCAAGCTCAACATGCAGGAGTTTCTGAGCGCGACGCACGAGGTGCGGGCGATGGTGGCGCGCCTCCAATCGTTTCTCTGTGGTGAATTAACACATACGTATACCGACGCATACTATCTGGCGCCCGACGAGCTCCCCCAGACCATGGCCGACATACACGCCCAGACCGGCCGGCAGTTCGTGGTCGTCATCGACGAGTGGGACTGCCTGATGCGCGAGATGCAGGGCGACCACGACGGGCAGAAGGCCTACCTGGACTTCCTGCGCACCTGGCTCAAGGACCGCCCCTACGTAGCGCTGTGCTACATGACCGGGATCCTCCCCATCAAAAAGTACGGGAGCCACTCGGCCCTCAACATGTTCGACGAGTTCAGCATGGTTGCGCCCGACGAGCTGGCGCCGGCCATGGGCTTCACCGAGCCGGAGGTGCGCGCCCTGTGCGCCGCATGGGGACGGGACTTCGACGAGTGTAAGGCCTGGTACGACGGCTATCTGCTCTCCGGAGTGGGAAGCGTGTACAACCCGCAGTCGGTAGTGCGCGCGATGGAGACCGGGCGGTTCGGCAGCTTCTGGAACCACACCGAGACCTACGAGGCCCTACGCCGTCACATCGACCTCGACATGGACGGGCTGCACGCCAAGGTCGTCGCGCTCATGGGCGGGGCGCACCTGCCGGTGAACGTCGACACCTACGCCAACGACATGACCACCTTCGCGAGCGCCGACGATGTGCTCACCCTCCTCGTCCACCTGGGATATTTGGGCTACGACCAGGAGCGCGGCGAGGCGTTCGTTCCCAACCGCGAGGTCATGGGGGAGTATGCGAACTCGGTCGCCAACGGCGGCTGGGACGAGGTCGCACGGACGATTGCCGCGTCGGAGGCCTTGCTGGACGCTCTGCTCGCCGGTGACGCCGACGCCGTGGCGGAAGGGGTCGAGCGCGCCCACGAGGACGCCGCCAGCATCATCGCCTACAACGACGAGAACGCGCTTGCCTGCACGCTGCGCCTTGCCTTCTTCTCTGCTGTGCGGCGCTACCGCCTCGTGCGTGAGGCGCCAGCGGGCAAGGGGTATGCCGACCTGCTCATGGTCCCGCTCGCGTCGAACCCCGGCGGTCCCGGCGTTGTCGTCGAGCTCAAATGGGGGGCCTCCCCGCAGGACGCCCTCGCCCAGATTCGAGAGCGCGGGTACGGCCGGGCGCTCGAGGGGCTGGCCGCCCGGGGCGAGGTCGTGCTCGCCGGCATCGCCTACGACCCCAAGACCAAGCGGCACTCCTGCGCGATCGAGCGGGCCTAGCGGCGCAGCGCAGCGGGGACGGGGGGCTCAAGCAGGCCTCACGACTCAAGCGGGCCTAACGGGTAGCGTCCTGTCTGCACGACGATGCCTTAGCCTGCGCGCGTCTTTTGCCTGTCGAGAAAAACGAGAATCGCCCCGCACCGGCAGGACGGCCTTGGTG
>CAZEAF010000031.1:0-14534 GCA_964510125.1 uncultured Coriobacteriaceae bacterium | reverse complement strand
CCTGTTACGCGGTCGAGGCGGCTTTCTTCTTGGCAGCAGCCTCCAGGGCGGCCTTCTTCTTGGCAGCCTTGTCGGCCTCGCGCTTGGCAATCTCCTCGTCGCCCAGGGCGTAGACGTCGATGTGTTTCTCCTCGGCGCTGGGCGCGTACTCGGGGCCCATGGTCAGGCACTTGGTGGGGCACACCAGTATGCAGCACTTGCACTGAACGCAGGAGTAGCGGTTAATCGACCAGCTGTAGGCCTGCTTGTCCACGGTCAGGCTGTCAGAGGGGCAGTTGCGCGCGCAGGACCCGCACTGGATGCACTTCTCGATGTCAATCTCGACATGCCCGCGGGTGGCGGGGTAGACCCTCTGCGGCGTGGCGGGGTAGCTGACCGTCGTGGGCTTTGAGAACAGGCTGCGTAGCGTCATGCCGCCGAGCTTGAATCCTCCAGGCATTGTTACCTCCTTCTAGCGCTCGGTGCAGCTGATGCAGGGATCGATGGTCAGGATGATGTTGGGCACGTCGGCCAGCTCGCAGCCGCGCAAGGCCGCCACCATGCCGGGAATGTTGGTCGAGGTGGGAGTGCGTACGCGGAAGCGCTCCAGGTTCATGGTGCCGTTGCCCTTGGCGTAGTAGAAGGCCTCGCCGCGGGGCTGCTCCAGGTGGTTGCAGGCCTCGGCGCCCTCGGCGGGCTTGCCCTTGATGTCCTCGAACACCTCGCCGGCAGGAATCTTGCCCACGAGCTCCTTGATTATGTCGATGGACTGGCGGACCTCCTCAACGCGCACCTGGCAGCGGGCGTAGCAGTCGCCGTCCTGGGAGAGGATGGGCTGGAAGCCGGACAGGGCTCCGTAGCCGCCGTTGCCCTCCAAGCGCACGTCCAGGGCCACCCCCGAAGCACGGGCCATGGGGCCGACGCAGCTGTTATCGATGGCCTCCTGGCGGGACAGGTGGCCCACGCCGTGCAGGCGGCTGCTGACCGAGGCGTCGTTGAGGAAGGTGTTGGCAATCCGGTTGTAATCCACGAGCAGGTTGTCCAGGATATCGACGATTCCGTGCAGGATGGTGTCGTCGATGTCGTGGGTCACGCCGCCGGGCTTGCAGAAGTTGAGGATGACGCGTCCGCCGGTCGTGCGCTCGAAGATTTCCAGCACCTGCTCGCGGATACGCCAGCTGTGCATAAAGAGGCTCTCGAAGCCAAAGGCGTCGGCGGCCAGGCCCAGCCAGAGGATGTGGCTGTGGACGCGGGAGAGCTCGTGGAAGATGACGCGCAGGTACTCGGCGCGCTCGGGGACCTGGACGCCCATGAGGGACTCGACGAGCTCAGAGTAGCCCAGGGAGTGGCCAAAGGCGCAGATGCCGCAGATGCGCTCGGCCACGTAGACGAACCGCTTGAAGTCGCGCTTGTCCACCAGGCTCTCCAGGCCGCGGTGGATATAGCCGATCTGGGGAACGGCCTCCACGACGCGCTCGTCCTTGAGGACCAAGTCGAGGTGGACTGGCTCGGGCAGGACCGGGTGCTGGGGGCCAAAGGGAACGATGGTCTTCTGTGCCATGCTAGTCAGCCTGCCCTTCTGCGGCGTCGGCGTCTGCGGGGGCGGCTGGGGCCTGCTGGGGCGCGGGAGCCTGGGACTCAGGGGCCTGCTGGGGCGCGCTGGCCTGGGCCGCGCTGTCCTGGAACTCAGGTGCCAGGTGCGCGGGAGCCGCGGCCTTGACGCCGGCCGCACGTCTGGCTGCCGCGGCCTTCACCGGCGCCTGGGCCTCCTCGGCCTTGTCGATGACCTCGTCCGCCCAGCCGGTGGGCTTGCTCTGCCCGTCGCGGGTGCCGGGCCGGGACAGCATGGGCGCCTCATAGTGCAGGCGATAGAAGCCGCCCTGGTAGTCAATCGAGAGGTTCTCCACCGTGATGCCGAAGAGGTCATGCATCTCGTTTTCGAAGATGAAGGCGCAGGGGTAGACCTGGCTCAGGCTCTTGATGGTCCCGTCCACGGGGACGAAGGCCTCGTAGCACTCAAGGAGCCTTTGCTCGTCATTGGCGAAGGACCAGATGACCTCGACGCCCTGGTCTTTGTAGGGACGGTTGGCGTGGCACTCCACAAAGCGCCAGCCCTGGGCCTTCTTTTCGAGCGCGAGCGCAACGACCTGCTCGGGCTCGATGGGTTTGAACACGGTTGTCTGCCGCGAGCTCATGCTTTACGCCACTCCCTTCGGGGTCTGGACGCCTGCCGGTGCCTTGGCCTTTGCCTGTGCCGGCACCGTATCCTGCGCGATGGCCGGCGCCACGCCCTCCTCAATCTTGCGGGCCGTGACGCCCGGCATGACAATCTGGGCCTGCTCGCCCGGCTTGTAGACAAAGCGGGGGAGCTCGTCGTTCTCGATGGCGGGGTGGGGGACACCAACGGGTTGGCCGGCCGCCAGCAGGGCCCGCTTGCGCTCCAGAATCTCAAGTCCACGGACTACGCCGTCGATGATGGCCTGGGGCCTCACGGCGCAGCCGGGCACGTAGACGTCGACGGGGATGACCTTGTCGATGCCGCCCCAGGAGTTGTAGCACTGGGCGAAGACGCCGCCGGAGCAGGCGCAGATGCCGCAGGCGATGACCACCTTGGGCTCGACCATCTGCTCGTAAATCTGGCGGACGACGGGGGCGCAGGCCTCGTTGACCGAGCCGGTGACCAGGAAGATGTCGGCCTGGCGGGGGTTGCCCGTGTTCACGATGCCGAAGCGCTCAATGTCGAACATGGGGGTGAGCGAGTCCAGCACCTCGATGTCGCAGCCGTTGCAGCTCGCGCCGTCGTAATGGATAATCCACGGGGACTTGGTTATGAAGGTCTTCTTAGAGAGCATTTCGTTTATCGAATCCAAGAGAGCCACTTGGGACACCTCCCTCATAATTATCTAAAAGTCATCCTACAGGAAGATGAAACCGGACGTACCGGCGAAGAAGAAGGGCAGGAAGTTGACGAAGCCTGCCACCAGGGCCACGCACCAAGAGCTCTTGAGCATGACCTGCCATTTGACGCGGGCGAAGGTGTTGTCCACCCAGATTTCGAGAAGGTAGACGACCGCGACCGCGAGCAGGGCCAGCAGGGCGGACAGCGGGCTCACGTTGAGGAAGAACATGCCCACCCAGCCTAGGGCGATGACCGTCTCGTACCAGTGGGTGACCTCGACGATAGCCAGGGTCAGGCCAGCCATCTCGGTCTGGGCGCCGCTCACGATTTCCTGGTGGGCGTGGGCCGAGCCCGCGATGTCAAAGGGCGACTTGCGCAGCTTGATGGTGAGCACGAAGACCAGGCCGAGGAAAATCAGGGGCATGGACGCGACCAGGGGCAGGTCCATGTGGGTGAGGCCGCTGGCCGCAAAGGTGCCGGTCGTAAGGAAGATGGACAGGGCCACGAGCAACTCCATGGGCTCGTAGCACATGACCTGCAGAATCTCGCGCTGGACGCCCACAGCCACGAAGGGGGAGGAGCCGATGGAGGCTGCCACCACGTAGAGGAGGCTGGCTAGGGTCTCCAGGAAGACGCAAATCAGGAAGTTTGCACCCGCGAAGAAGGAGGCGCCGCCGACGATAGTGGCCACAAGACCCATGGCCAGCAGGAGCAGCTGGGCGCGGTCGTTGGCGCGCAGGTCCTTCTCGAGCAGCTTGCGCAGGTCGTAGTAGGGCTGCAGGAGGGGCGGCCCCTGACGGCTCTGCATGCGGGCGGTGACGATGCGGTCGGCGCCGGCGATGAGGCAGCCCAGCACCGGGCCGAGCACGACAAAGAGGATGACGAACAGGACAGACAGCCAGGCCATCTAAATCACGCTCCCAAGGAAGAGCAGCGTGACGCCCAGACCGCAGGTCACGCCCATACCGACGATGATGCCGCAGGCGATGGTGCCGACGAGGCTCAGACTCTTCTCGCTGAGGACACCCTCCAGGTACCAGCTGCGCTGCTCAAAGGTCACAATGTTGCCCAAGGACCCCCGGTAGCTGTCATGGGAGACACCCAGGCCGCCAAAGTTGGGCTCGTGACCGTCGCCCTGGGAGAGGCCGCGGGAAAGTGAGTGGGCGCGCACGCCATACAGGACGGGCACCAGGACGATGAAGAGGGCGCAAATGGCCATGAGCACGAGGTCGGCCGCCGTTGGGTTGGCCAGGGCGGCGCCCATCAGCGAAGACACGTAGGGGGAGACCACCTGGTCGGAGATGAGGGGCAGGAAGACCGAGCACACCACGAGCAGGCCGGCCATGACGCACAGGGCCACCCACTCAGTTTTGTGGACGCCGCCCTCGACATTGGCGGCGCCGGGCCGTGAGGTCACGAGCTTGACCAGCCACTTGGCCCAGAAGAAGAAGGTCGCCGCGGACCCGAAGACCAGCAGCATGACGATGACCAGGACGCCCGAGTTGACGAAGGCGCCCAGGGCCGCCCACTTGGACACCAGCACGCCGAAGGGGGCGATGAACATGCCGCAGACGCCTAGGACCATAAGGGCCGCCAGACGCGGCATGCGGGTGATGAGGGAGTCCATGCTCTCGATGTCGCGACTGCCAATGTGGTGCTCGGCGGTGCCCACGCACAGGAAGAGCAGGGACTTGGCGCAGGCGTGGAAGACAAGGAGGAAGATGGCAGCCCAGACCGCGGCGCCGCTGCCGATTCCCGCGCAGGCCACAATCAGGCCCAGGTTGGCGATGGTGGAGTAGGCCAGGACGCGCTTGGCGTTGGACTGGGATACGGCCATGAGCGAGGCCAGCAGGAAGGTCGTGGCGCCCACCAGCATGACCGAGATGCCCACAGGGTTGAGGCCCATGCGGGTGGTGTGGCCCACGAAGGTGCCCATGAGCGGGGACAGGCGGATGAGCAAAAAGACGCCGGCCTTGACCATGGTGGAGGAGTGGAGCAGGGCGCTCGTGGGCGTAGGGGCCACCATGGCGCCCAGCAGCCAGGTGTGGAAGGGCATCTGGGCTGCCTTGGTGATGGCGGCCACGGCGAGCAGGGCCAGGGGCAGCATGCAGGCCGTGGGGGCGAGCAGGCCCAGGCTCACAAAGCGGTCGAGCTCCATGACGCCGGTTTGGTAGCCGATGAAGATGAGGGCGATGGAGAAGGCGATGCCGCCGACAAGGTTCATCCAGATCTGGCGGAAGGAGTTGTCTATGGCCTCGGGGGTCTTGGTGTATCCGATGAGATAGAAGGAGCAGACCGTCGTAATCTCCCAGCCACAGAGCATCCAGGCCATGTCGTTGAACAGGACAATCATGAACATGGCCGCCAGGAAGACAAAGAGGACGGCGAAGAAGAAGCGGCGACGATCGGCGGGCACGTCCTCGCCGGCGGCGGCGCGCTCGCTCTCGTGCCTCTGGAAGTCGTTCATGTAGCCCACGGCGTAGACGCAGATGCCCGACCCGATGATGCCGATAATGAGCACCATGATGGCGGACAGGCTATCGATGTAGACAGCATGGGTGACGGCCACGCCCGCCGCGGCGCCGAACTCGAGGATGGCGGCCAGCACCACCTGCAGGCAGGCCATGGCCAGGATGGCGTAGCGGCGGCCGCGGACCGACCTCCAGGCCACGTAGGCTGCCAGCCCTATGTCGACGACGAAGAAGACGGTTGACAGGGCCTCGCTTGAGAACGAGTAGTAGGCCGAGTCGCCCATGAGGTGCGGGACGGCGAGCACGATGCTCGCAACCGCGATGACCCCGGCGCCGACGCAGGCGACGACGTTGCGGAGCCTCTCCATGGGCACGGCCAGACAGGCGCCTGCCGTGACGAGCGCAAAAACAATCAAGAACCAAATCAGACCCACGTTGCCCCTCCTTTGCGTACCGAGCACATCAGCAGTGGTGGAATATCGGGATGCTATTTGCGCCTAGCCCCCCGGCTCCCAAGACTGCGCTTATGCTTACCATCATCACCGATGGGGTCGATGAAGGCCCTATGTAATATGTTCAATGGGGCGATGGGGTCGATGAAGGGTACCCCGATGGCCTTCCGAACTGGATTTTGCGTGGGGATGATGAGGGGAGACGGGCGTGGGTCAGAAACAGATGACGCAGGTAGTGGAGGGAGGGCTCACGCTCGTGGGCACGCCCATCGGCAACCTTGGCGACCTGTCGCCCCGCGCTCGCGAGGCCTTGGCGGCAGCCGACGTGGTCTGCGCCGAGGACACGCGGGTGAGCGAGAAGCTCCTCTCGGCCACCGGCATCAAGGCCCGGCTCATACGTTGCGACGAGAACGTCATCGCCCGCCGGGTGCCCGAGCTGGTGGCCCGCATGCAGGCAGGTGAGCGGGTGGCCTTTGTCTCGGACGCGGGCATGCCGGCCGTGGCTGACCCCGGCGCCCGGCTTGTGGACGCCTGCCGCGAGGCGGGGGTGCCCGTGGACGTGGTGCCCGGCCCCTCGGCGCTGACCTGCGCCATTGCCCAGGCGGGCTTTGCCTGTGAGGCCTTTTACTTCGGGGGCTTCCTGCCCCGCAGGGACGGCCAGCGCGACAGGCTCCTGGAGAGCCTAGCCCAGCTGCCTGCGGTCTTGGTCTTTTATGAGTCGCCCCGCCGGACGGTCGCCTCCCTGGACGCCATCGCCCGGGTCATGCCGGCCCGCCGGGTGGCGCTGGCCCGCGAGCTCACCAAGGTCCACCAGGAGGTCCTGCGGGCCCCGGCGGCCGAGCTCGCGGCCCGGCTGGAGGCCCGCGGGGAGCTCAAGGGCGAGGTGGTCCTGGTCGTGGACGAACCTGCCGGCGAGGAGCTGGCCGAACGCGCCGAAGGCTCGGTGAATCTGCCCGCCTGCATCGTGCAGGGCCTGGCTGCCGGCAAGCCGAAGAGCGCCCTGGCCAAGGAGCTGGCGGCGGCAACCGGCCGGCCCCGCTCCGAGATATATGACCTCATCCAGCAGGCTGCCCAAGCTCGCCCTGAGTGAGCTGGCCTGATGGTATGATTACCCATTAGCGCAAATAGAGGATGACTCAAGCCGCCCCGCAACCCAAGGAAGGACCACCGCCCATGTGCGCAGCGCACGACAATCAGGCCAAACCGTCGTACTTCATCACGACGCCCATCTACTATGTGAACGCCAAGCCCCACCTCGGCACGGCCTACTCCACTATCGTCTGCGACACACAGGCCCGCTTCCGCCGCATGGACGGCTGCGACGTCAAGTTCCTCACCGGCCTGGACGAGCACGGGCAGAAGGTTGCCGACTCGGCCGCCGCCCATAACATGACCCCCCAGGCCTGGGTCGACTCCATGGTGCCCGACTTCGAGGGCCTGTGGGGGGAGCTCGAGATCTCCAACGACGACTTCATCCGCACCACCCAGCAGCGCCACGTCAGGTCCGTCCAGCACTTCTGGGAGGTTCTGCGCGATAAGGGCTATATCTACAAGGACGCCTACGAGGGCTGGTACTGCGTGCCCGAGGAGACCTACTTCACCGAGACCGACGTCCGCCACGCGGAGGTGAACCAGGGCCGCGACCTCGAGCACCCCATGTGTCCTGACTGCAAGCGCCCGCTCGAGCGCATCAGCGAGGACAGCTGGTTTTTCAAGCTGTCCGAGTTCCAAAAGCCCCTGCTCGACTATTACGACGCCCATCCCGACTTCATCCAACCCCAGATTCGCGCCAACGAGGTCCGCTCCTTCGTCGAGGGCGGCCTCAAGGACCTGTCGGTGACCCGCACGAGCTTTGACTGGGGCATCCCCTTGCCCTTTGACGAGAAGCACGTCACCTACGTGTGGTTCGACGCCCTCATCAACTACCTCACGGCCGTGGGCTACGGAGACCCTGACATGGCCGGGGAGTTCGCCCGGCGCTGGCCTGCTCAGACCCACGTCGTCGGCAAGGACATCATCCGCTTCCACTGCGTCATCTGGCCGGCCATGCTCATGGCTGCGGGCCTGGAGCCGCCGGAGCACGTGCTCGCCCATGGCTTTTTGCTGGTTCGTGGGGCCGACGGCAAGGGCGAGAAGATGTCCAAGAGCCGCGGCAACGCCATCGCGCCCGAGCAGGTCATCAAGCTGCTGGGCGTGGAGGGCTACCGTTACTACTTCATGACCGACGTGGCCCACGGGTCCGACGGCGCCATCTCCTTTGAGCGCATGGCTCAGGTCTACAACGCCGACCTGGCCAACAGCTGGGGCAACCTGGTGAGTCGCGCCCTCAACATGTCCGCCAAGTACTTCGACGGCAAGGCCCCCGCCCGCCAGGAGGGTTGGGCTGGGCGCGAGAGCCCGCTTTCCCAGGTGGCGGCCGGCATCTACGACCGCTACGCGGCTGCCATGGGAGCCTTCGACTACCAGGCCGGCGCCCGCGAGGCCATGGCCCTGGCGGAGGCGGCCAACCACTACATCGAGCAGACGGCCCCCTGGGCCCTGGCCAAGGACCCGGCCAAGGCCGACGAGCTGGCCTTTGTCATCTGGGGCCTGCTGGAGGCCATCCGGATTGTGGCCACGCTGCTCACCCCAATCACGCCTGCCTCGAGCGCCGAGGTCATGAGGCGTCTGGGCCTGCCCGCCGAGCCCACGGACGACCTCGAGGCTGCCTGCGCCTGGGGCCAGTTCGAAGGCGGAGCCGGGGTCGTCAAGGGCGACGCCCTCTTCCCCCGCCTGGACGACGCGGCCGTGGCTGCCGTCGCGGGCGAATAGCGGACAGGGAGCCGTGACGACGCGCATGAGCAGGGATGACGCCGAGCTCCTGGAGGAACGCGCAAGCACCCCCCTGGGGCCCGGCGCCCCCATACCAGAACCCGGTCGTTTCTTCCACACCAAGAAGGGCAAGCCCGTGGCCTGCCCCGCGGCGCCTGTCCCCATCGCCGACAGCCACACCCACCTGACCTGCCTAGTGGACCTGGACCCGGCCGTGGCCCTGGCCCGGGACGCCCTAGCCGGGGTCGACTTTGTCCTCACGGTCGTCGACCCGACCGACGACGCTGCGAATCCCCGGGCTCTGATGGCGCGCTTGGACATCTGGCAGCGGCGGGCCCGGGCCACCCTGGACGCCTGGGGCAGGACCGACCTGGCCGTGCCCCGGGTCCGCCTGGCCGTGGGCTGCCACCCCCACAACGCAAGGCTCTTCGACCGGGCGGCCCACGAGGCCATGGCCTACCTGCTCGGGCAGCCCGTGTGCTCGGCTTTGGGCGAGATTGGCCTCGACTACCACTATGATTTCTCGCCCCGCCAGGTGCAGCGGGAGGTCTTTGCCGAGCAGCTCCGCCTGGCCTGCCAGCTGGACGCACCTCTCTCCCTCCATGTCCGCGAAGCCCATGCGGAGGCAGCGGACATCATGCGGGAGGTGGGCCTGCCCGCAGCCGGCGCCGTCATGCACTGCTTTGACTGTGGGCCCGAGACCCTCAGGGTTTTTGCGGGTCTAGGCTGCCATTTTGGCATCGGGGGCGCCGCGACCTTCAGCAGCATGGGCCAGCTTAGGGACGCCTTGGCCGACCCTGCCTGCGCCCCCGGCTGCCTGGTGACCGAGACTGACTCGCCCTACATGGCGCCCACGCCCCTGCGCGGCACCGCTTGCGAGCCAGCCGACGTGGCCCTCAGCTGCGACTACCTGGCCCGCCTGCGGGCACGTGCCGCCCTGGGCCTGACCGACCAGGAGGAGGCGGGCCTCGAGGGGGAGCGCAGGGCTGCCTTCGAGACGGCTTGCCTGGCCGAGCGCAAGAGCTATCACGAGCAGTGCCTAGCCCTCTTCGACGCCAAGGCCGGCTTTGTGGTGCCCGGCTCCTTTTGCGGCGCGGGCCAGCCATCCTGCACCGCGGCCGGCGAGGGCGCTCAGGAGGGTACGGGCGTCCAGGCGGGCGCGGGCCAGGCGGGGGAGGCGGTCTAGGTGGGAGGGACGGGGACGCCTGCAGCTGACCAGACCAGGCCCCTTGCTGTGGTGGTCCTGTCTGCATCACCCTTTGCCGGCGGCCGCTGCGACCGTGTGGCCCAGGCGGCGGCGCAGGGCGTCCGGGCGGCTGGCTGCCAGCCCCGGGTCCTCTGCCTGCGCGACTATCCCATCGGGCCCTGCCGAGGCTGCAACGCCTGCGTCGAGACGGGCGCCTGCGTCCTTTCTGGCGACGGGTTTGGCCCGCTTGTTGGCGAGCTGGACGCCTGCGACAGCTGCCTGCTGGTCTCGCCCGTCTATTTTGCCGGGCCTCCCGCCCAGCTCAAGGCCCTCTTCGACCGCCTGCAGGTCCTCTGGGCCCACCGCTATGCGCCAAAGCTGGGCCCCGACTACCCGGCCCTGCCCACCCAGGACCGCCGGCCGCTCTTCCTGGCCGCGCTGGGCTCTGGCGGCGACCCCTTTGGCCTCGAACCCCTCAAGGCCTGCGCCCACTCGGCCCTGCGCATGCTGGACCTGGAGCTGGCCGACACCCTGCCCCTCATGGAGACCGACCCCGGCGACGAGCTGGAGAGGGCCCGGTCCCTGGGCGCCCGGCTGGCCCGCGAGACCCTGAGCCGCGGGGCCTTCTCGCGGCCGGTGCGGGCTGCCGACCTTACGAGCTCACTATGACACGAGGAGACATCATGCCCTATTCCAAGCTGGCGAGTGTCGGCGCCACGCGCGAGCTTCTCGACTCCTTCGGCCTCAAGGCCAAGTACAAGCTGGGACAGAACTTCCTCGTGGACGACAGGGTGGTGGGGGGAATCCTTGACTTGGCCCAGCTGGACCCAACCGAGGCCGTCATGGAGGTTGGCCCGGGCATCGGGACCCTGACCTGCGCCTTGCTGCCCCGTGTGTCGGCGGTCGTGGCCATTGAGGCGGACGGCGACATGCGCGGGCCCCTCTGCATCTCCTGCGCAGACTACTCCGAGCGCCTGGCCCTGGTCCAGGGGGACGCCCTACGGGTGACGCCCCAGCAGGTGGCGCGGGCCCTGGCCGACCTGCGGGCTGCGGGCAAGGCGAGGGGCGGCTCGCCGACCAGGGGCGATGGCGACGTCTGTGCGGCGGCGCCCGCCGACCCCGACGACCCGGCCGGCCTGGACCTGCCGCGCAAGGTCGTGGCCAACCTGCCCTACCAGGTGGCGGCCAAGCTCATTCTGCAATGGGTCCAGCTCTGGCCCTGGCTCGACTCCCTCACCGTCATGATCCAGGCCGAGGTGGCCGACCGCATCAGCGCCGAGCGCGGTACCAAGGAGTACGGGGCCTACACGGTCAAGCTGGGGCTTTTGGCCCATGTGACCGGCCGCTTCGAGGTCTCCCACGCAAGCTTTTTCCCCGCGCCCCACGTGGAGTCGGCCGTCATCCGCATCGACCGCCTGCCGGCCGACCGAATCCTGGACCCACGGGAGGCCCGCCTGGCCTCACGGGTGGTGGACGCAGCCTTCGCCCAGCGCCGCAAGACCCTGCGCAACGGCCTCATGAGGGCCGGCGTCTCCCGCGAGGACGTGGACGCCGCCTGCGGGGACGCCGGCATCGACCCCATGCGCCGCGCCGAAACCCTGGACCGCGAGGAGTTTATCGCCCTGTCGCGCCAGCTGGCGAGCCGCACCGACCTCTTCGACGACCCGGCCTAGCGGGTCTCGGTCGTCTGCTCCTGGCCGCCCGCCTCGACGCCCTCCTCGACATCCGCCTGGCTGACTGCCTGGGCGTCCACCTGGTTGACCGCCTGGCCAATCACCTGGGCGTCCACCTGGCCGTCCAGGAAGAGGCGCATGGAGTACTTCATGATATCGGACCTGTTGATGACGCCAATCACGCGGCCGTCGTCCAGAACCGGCACTTTCTTGAGGTGGTTGGAGCCCAGGATGCGGCAGACCTCGGCCAGGTCGTCGTGGATGTCCACATGGATGGTGCCCTTGGTGGCGATGTCGGTGACCTTCATGTTCATGAGCACGTCCAGCCGGTCGTCGAAGCGCTCGTTGACCCCCTTGGTGGAGATGGTGCTGGCGATGGCGGTGATGGGGTCGGTCAGGGTCTCGTTGCGGGTGGACAGGAAGCGCAGGATGTCGCCGTCGGAGATAAAGCCCGCGGCCCGGCCTTCCTCGTCCACAAGCGGGACGGCGGAGACGCCCTTGTCGACGAAGAGCTGGACGGCGTCGTGCACGCTGGCCGAGGTCGGCAGGGTAAAGACGTCGGTCTTCATGATGGAGGTGATGATGTCGGCGCGCTCGTTGGTGGGGTCGCTGGCCTGGGCGTCGGAGGGGTTCTTGCGGACAAAGATGACCGTGAGGGCGAAGCCCAGGGCGCACAGGGCCGTGGCCACCATGAAGGCGACGTTGACGCCGTGGATGCCGCCGTTGACCACGCCCATCTCGGGCACGGAGGAGTTGGTCACGATGGTGGACACCGAGACGATGACGGCCGTGCCCAGCGAGCCCGCCACCTGGCGGAAGGTGTTACTCACCGAGTTGCCGTGGTTGATGAGGTTGTTGTCCAGCGCGTTGAGGCCCCAGGTGCCGATGGGCATGTTGACCAGCGACAGGGAGAAGAGGCGGACAGTGTAGAGCACGGTGAGGAAGCCCACCGAGGTTGAGTCGTCGAGGATGGCGAAGCCAAGGGTGGAGATGGTGAGAATCCCCGTGCCCACGATGGCCAGCAGGCGGGGGCCACGCTTGTCGAAGAGCCGGCCGGCGACCAAGCCCATGAGGCCCATGACGATGGCGCCGGGCATGAGGACCATGCCGGAGACGGTGGCCGAGAAGCCGCGGTAGGTCTGCAGGTAGATGGGGACCAGGATGGCGCCGGCCATGAGGGCGCCCTGGATAATCATGGTGATGATGGTGGAGACGGCGAAGGTGCGGTTGGCCAGGACGCGGACCTGCAGCATGGGGTTTTCCATGTGCAGCTGACGGCGGAAGAAGAGAACCAGGGACACGATGCCTACGACCAGGACGACGATGCTGACGACGCCGATGCCGTTGGAGCCAATGTCGGACAGGGCGTAGAGGGCGCCGCCAAAGCCCAGGGTGGACAGGACGACGGAGGCGATGTCCAGCGTGGAGGCCGGGTTCATGCCCTCGGTATCCTTCATGAGGAGGGCGCCTACGGCTGTGACGACGACGCCCAGGATGGTGATGGCCAGGAACATGACGTGCCAGGAGGCATGGTCGATGACGAGGCCGGCCACCGTGGGACCGAAGGCGGGGGCGAAGCCCAGGACGATGCCGAAGACGCCCATGGCCGTGCCGCGGCGCTCGACCGGGAAGGTCAGCATGAGGACCGTGCCGGTGAGGGGCATGAGGATGCCCTCGCCCGCGGCCTGGACGAGGCGGCCGAGCAGAAGGACGGGGAAGTTGGGGCCCCAGGCGCACAGGAGCGACCCCACGGTGAAGATGGACATGGACACGGCAAAGAGCTTGCGGGCGGAGAACTTGTCCTGCAGGAAGGCCGTGATGGGGATCATGATGGCGTTCACGAGGGTGAAGCCCGTGGTCAGCCACTGGGCGGTGGCCGCGTCCACGCTCATCTCGGCCATGACGTGGGGGAGCGCCGGCGAGACCACCGTGCTGTTGAGCACGGCGACGAAGGTGCCGAACACGATAATCGCGAGGGTCAGGAGCTGTTTTTTCGATAGACCAAAAGCCATGTGGAGCAACCTCTTTTCCGCGGGCGTGCGACATACGGCGTGCGGGCGCCCTCTCACAGACGAGCGACTTGCTTGTGGGAAACTTTCACACTATAGGCGCTTATCCGAAACGCGGTTTGGCATGGGTGTGGAGCAGCGCCTTATCAAGAAGATTCCATTGTTTTTGATAGGATTAGGGGCCGTGAATCCGGCGAGAGCGGAGGGCGCCATGGCGCAGGGTCAGGCGGGGCAAGAGGTGGCAGAGTCAGGCGTTGCGGGCGCCCGGGAGGCCGACACCGGGGCGCTGGGCCCCTGGCTGCTGGGCGAGCTGGCCAAGCAGTACGACCCCGCTGACGTGGCACGCATCGTCGCAGGAAGCACCCGGCGCTGCGTCAGCCTGCGGGCCAATGCGCTCAAGACCTGTGCCGCTTCCGTGGCGGCAGCCCTCGACGAGGCGGGCATCGCCTACGAGAAGCCTGCCTGGAGCCCCGACGCCTTCCTCCTGCCCCAGGCCCGCGAGCGCCACCTGCGGGAGCTGGGCGTCTACGAGCGGGGCGAGGTCTATCTGCAGAGCCTGTCCTCCCAGCTCCCGGCCCTGATTCTGGCTCCCCGGGCCGGTGCTGACGTGCTGGACATGTGCGCCGCGCCCGGGGGGAAGACCACCCAGATGGCCGCCCTCACCGGCGGGGCCGCCTGCATCACCGCCTGCGAGATGCACGCCCCCCGCGCTGAGAAGCTTGAGCACAACCTACGCCTGCAAGGAGCCGGCAATGTGAACGTCATGCGGACCGACGCCCGCAGGCTCGACGATTTCTTCTCCTTCGACCAGATTCTGCTGGACGCCCCTTGCTCGGGGTCGGGCACGCTCGACAAGGCCGACGCCCGCGGCTGCGCCCGTGTGACCCCCGAGCTGGCAGCCAAGTGCTCCAAGTCCCAGCGCGCCTTGCTGGCCAAGGCCCTCAGACTGCTCAAGCCGGGCGGCACCATGGTCTACTCCACCTGCTCGGTTCTGGCCCAGGAGAACGAGGAGGCTGTGCGCTGGGCCCTCTCCCAGGGCAAGGTCAAGGCCCGG
>CAZEAF010000030.1:12384-17142 GCA_964510125.1 uncultured Coriobacteriaceae bacterium | reverse complement strand
GTGCGGGAGAACGGCTACCCCTTTGGCGCCGCTGTGGCGGCAAACAGCCTGCTAAACTCCTCGCGTGAATGGACCCCTAGCTTCTCGTAGATGCGGCTCATGTGAGCGCGCACGGTGCCCTGGGCTATGAAGAGCTCCTCTCCGATGACGGCGATGTTGTGCCCGTCGACCATGAGCGCGAACACCGCGGTCTCGCGCTTCGAGAGCCCGACGAGGGCGGCCACCTCTGCGCGGCGCTCGGCCTTGACGTTCTCGTTGCCGCCCGCAAGTGCCGCCGCCAGCTGCGCGCACGCCCGGGCGAGCGGGTCGGCAGCCGTTCGCGGCGTCTCAGGCGCGCCGAGGGGGGTTTCGACGGCCTTGGGGCCTTTGCGTCGCGGCGCAAGCGAGTGGTCGATGACCAGCGACGAGAGGTCCTCGTCGCGCATCAGGTAGGCGGCGAGCAGCACCGCCATAAGCGCTATGGCCGTGCCGGCCAGGCGGGGCATGGGCTCGGAGAGGGCGAAGCACGCCTGGATGAACACCGCCCCCACGGCGTTGCCGAGCAGAATGGACGGCAGCGAGACCGCCATGAGCACGCCGCAGCCAAAGATGGTCGACTCATGGCGCCGGTGGGCCGACGTGCACGCCATGACGCACGCTACCGACATGTTTCCGGCCTGGGCGGCGCTCATGAGGATTTGCGAGGCCGTGGGCAGCACGTTGAAGAGCACCGTGGGCACGATGCCCACGCCCATCAGCACCAGCGACATGCGGTAGATTGTGCGGATGTCGACGTTGTCGCGCAGGCACGCCAGGGTGACGGCCACCACCACGAGCGGCACCACCATGCCGAGCTTGGACGCCAGCGTCGAGAACCCCATCTGGGTGAAGCTGTCGCCAAAGCCGTAGGCGAACGACATGAGGACCATCCAGGCGACCATGGGGACCGAGAGCGTTCGCCGCATGTCGCGCGGCTGTGTCGCGCGGGGGAGGGCTGGGGCCGACACGGCGCGATAGGCCTGAACCGCGAGCAGCGCGCATGCCAAGCACAAAAGGATGGCGATCACATAGCCCGAGACCCCCGTCACCGAGCGCAGGAGCAGCCAGCCCACGAGGCTCACCGCGTATGACGCCAGCAGGGCGAGTGTCGCCTGCAGCGGGGTTATGCAGCCGCACAGCTCAAGCCACACCAGGAGGAGCAGCGCGTAGGCCATGCCGGCGCTTACGTCGCCCACCGCCCGTATGGCACCTCCCGCCCACGCGCCGGCGGCCGGGTTGGAGGCGAGCAGGGCGACCACAAGGCAGCCGATGCCCGCCAGCAGCGGCCAGCTTTTGCGGCAGAGGGGACCGCGCCACGCGACCACGGCGGCCAAGGCCGCGAACACGGCAATCTCGCCCGCGTCAATCATGAGGTGAGAGTCGATGAGGGCGTCGGACGCTCGGCCTATGCCCAGCTGCCACCCGTGAATCGTGCGCGCAAGCCCGATGCCCACGGCAGAGAGCGCGGTCACCTGGTTGCGCGAGAGTACGCCGAGCAGGCGGTCCGTGAGTTTCCAAAGCGCATCCATGATCCCCGTCGTCACCAGCCCTTTTCATTTGATTGCGTGGTCTCCTCATTGTAGTTGAACGTCCCCCGCAGGTTCTTTAAGCAGGCGTATTCGTGCTTAAAAAGGGCCCTGCTTACTGCTGAGGGGCCGCTTCGCCGCTAAGGTTCGGTGGCGTGGCGGGGCACCGGGCGAGCCGCGGAGGGGAGACCCGCGCCGCCTGGGCGCCCTCGCAGACGCCGGTCGCATTCGATCGCGTCGGGTATCCGCAGTCCAACGTATAAGGAGAGCTGTTATGAGCGCAGAGATTTCCCGCAGGAACTTCGTGACCGGATCGACCGCTGCCGTGATCGGCGCCGCCGCCCTGGCTCCCGCCATCGCGGCCGTCGCCGACGAGGCCCAGGAAAGCTGGGAGGCCGAGGCCGACATCGTGATCGTGGGCGGCGGCAACGCCGGCTTTGCGGCCCTTGCCACCACGTACTGCGAGGACCTGGGGAGTGCCCTGCTCCTTGAGGTCGCTCCCGAGGAGCAGGTGGGCGGCAACTCCCGCGTCAGCGGCCAGGGCGTCTTCTGCCCCAAGACCGTCGAGGCGGCCATTGACTACCAGACCAAGTGCAACGGCGCCTATGTGGTGGACGAGGAGCTGATGCGGGCCTGGGCCGAGAACATCTGCGAGAACGTGGAGTGGATGGAGGAGAACGTGGGCTTCGAGGCCGTCGAGAAGGGCGGCGCCGAGTTCCCCGAGTACGATGAGACCGGCGACATCGTATGGTACGCCCACCAGGGCATGGGCCCCTGGGAGCACACCTGGAAGCTGCTCGTTGACGCCGCCGCCGAGTACGACGCCCCCGTGTACTACGACGCCCGCGCCCTGCGCCTCGTGAAGGACGCCGACGGGAACATCTGCGGCGTCGAGTGCGAGGACGGCCGCCGCTTCAAGGCCAACAAGGGCGTCGTCCTCGCCTGCGGCGGCTTTGAGGCCAACCAGGAGATGATGAACAACTACATGGAGATTGGCTTCCCGGGCTACCGCAACCAGGGCACCCCGTGGAACCGCGGCGACGGCATCAAGATGGCCCAGAGCGCCGGCGCCGACCTCTGGCACATGAACAACGTCTCGGGCAACACCCTCCAGGTGCGCAGCGACCCCAACAACGAGCAGGCCACCACCAAGTTCAGCTTCAAGTCTGAGGACTACATCTACATGACGTCTGACGGCTATCGCTTCGCGAACGAGAAGGCCACCGCCCGCCACGGCAAGGTCTATCGCGCTGGCACCTGGGCCGGCGCCATCATGCCCGAAGTTTCCTACATCGTTGCGGGCGAGGACGCCTTCCAGACCCTCGCGTGTGGCGGTTCGGGCTGGTACGGCCGCATGGAGGCCGATACCCAGCTTACGACCGGTGAGGAGCTGCTGAGCGCGGGCCTGTGCACCAAGTGCGAGACCGTGGCCGAGCTGGCCGAGGCCATCGGCGCCAGCGAGGAGCACGTGGCGGCCTCCCTTGAGCTGTATAACGGCTACGCCGAGACCGGCGTTGACCTGGACTACCACCGCGAGATGCCCTTCGATGACGACAACCCCGCCTTCACCAACACGGAGGCCAACGACGACTCCGACCAAATCGAGCTCGTCGCCATCAATGCCCCCTACTACGTGGTCCGCATGTACGGCAGCGTCCTCAACACCCAGGGCGGCCCGCGTCGCGGCGCCAAGGGCGAGGTGCTCGATGTCGAGGGCAACCCGATTCCGCGCCTCTATGCCGCCGGCGAGATGGGCTGCGTCTACGGCTATGCCTACAACCTGGGCGGCAACTTCTCCGAGGCCATCTCGTCGGGCCGTCTGGCCGCCCGTTCGTGCAGCGCGCTTGAAGCCCTGGAGGCCTAAGGATGGTTCGCGCGATTTCGGTGGCGCTTGCCGGCCTGCTGCTCGGGGGCTGCCTTGTGGCGGTGCCGGCCTTCGCCGCCGACGTCACCTGGGCGGACGGCCTTGACCTTGACTGCGCGAGCTGCCACGTGAACGAGGCTACGGCGGAGAGCGCCGATGAGGACGCTGGCGAGGACGCCGGGGACGCGGCCAAGGACGCGGGCGGCGCGGAGGCGAACGCCGCGGACTCGGACGCCACCGCAGGTGATGACGCGGCGGGAGAGGGAGCGGCAAACGAGGGCGCTGCGGACGCCGCCAGCCTCATCGAGGTGCACAGCGCGCTGGCGTGCGTCGCGTGCCACGACGACGAGCAGCTCGCCGAGCTGCACGAGGGCGCGACTGTAGACGATAAGATGCCGAAAAAGCTCAAGAAGACCGAGGTTTCCGAGGAGCTGTGCCTAACCTGCCACGACAGTGAGCAACTCGCCGAGGCTACGGCGGACTGCACCATCCTGACCGATGACGACGGGACGGTCGTTAACCCCCACGACCTGCCCGACGTCTCAGACCACGACCCCATTACCTGCATAAGCTGCCACGTGGTCCACGGCGACAAGACCGTTGAGGAGACCGCCCCGGCCAAGTGCCTGAGCTGCCACCACGAGAACGTGTACGAGTGCGGCACCTGCCACTAACGTGGCGCCCCTGACATCCCCCTTTGTTCGAGCGCCCCGCAGCGACGTGCTGTGGGGCGCTTTGCGTCTCGGGGCCGAGCGCTGCGCGCAAGCGCTTGGGGGTGGCGGCACAGCGAGGCCGTGTTCTCGACAGACGCCGTCCGGGCAAACGTTCGTGCAGGCTCCAGAGATTCGTGCAGGCTCCAGCGGCAAAAGGGACAATAATTGTTGCCTCCGTAACAGGGGGCGGAGGCGTGATGCGTTGCCGCATAGCCGCATGTCTGCGGCTACGTATCAGGCCTCCCTTGAATCGCACTCGCAAATAGCGGAGAGATTTGAGAAATCCGGGGGCTATATCGCGGTCGTACACATCCGGCACCCCTCGGTTGGGCGGTTGGCGCCGCCGAGCGGGCCGCGGGCTTCGCCCCGGCCCGGGCGCCGACAGCCACCCGTCCGTCGGCATACTCTCTGACCTGCGGCTTTGTTGGGGTCCCTCGTACGCCAGGATGACAAGCACGCCCGCCCGGGCGGGCGTGAACCGCCCGGCGTGTGTACAACCGCGATATAGCCCCGCGAATTCGGAATTCTCTCCGCTTTTTCCTTGGAGTCCGGGCCCTGGGGCCTCGGCCCCCGGCCTTGCGGGCCGCGCGGCTAGGAGCCCCCCGTCGCCCAGGCTTGCTGTCACGATTTCGACTTC
>CAZEAF010000030.1:1780-12284 GCA_964510125.1 uncultured Coriobacteriaceae bacterium | reverse complement strand
GCCGCGCGGCTAGGAGCCCCCCGTCGCCCAGGCTTGCTGTCACGATTTCGACTTCCTGGGCGTTTGCCGTTATTCCGACATCCCGGGTGCCGGGGCTGCCACTATTTCAACTTCGTGGGTAGCGCGGACCACCCACGAAGTTGAAATAGTGACAGGTCCCCCGCGACCGCCTCGGGGCCGGGCACCAAAAGGAAACTTCCCCAGCTAGCGATGGTCATCGGGAGGTGCGATACACCGGGTCGGGCGAGCAAGTAGCCTGCGGAGGGCGGGGGCTACTCCTCTTCCCCCTTTTTGCTGCGGAGGTCAGGGCACCTTGACGCGAGGCCGTGGGCGCGTTCCTCGGCAAGCTCTTCGAGGAAGTCGACAAACGAGTTTAGCACGGGATTGTCGTCCCTACGGGGCATAAGCAAGTAAGGGGTGGCATAGCTGACCTCGCGGATAGGGTGGAACGAACACGACGGGTCGAGCATGAAAGGGTTTGACGCATCCCGCAGGTCGCTTTCAAGGACAATCTGGGCGACGCCCCTCATGTCCGCCATGGCGAGATCCTCGAGCTGACCCCCCTCCATGAGGCGAAACGAAGCGTCGAAGCCATGGCTGCGGCACAGCGCGGTCATATCGCCGCGGAAGTTTGCGTACTCGGGGCGCATGGGGAGCAGGATGGGGAGTCGGCGCAAGACGCCGATGCCGATATTGCCCGCCGAATCGACCTCGCCGGAGGCAACTTCGTCGTTGCGCAGGTAGATTCCCATGCGCGATCTCTCGTGGCGCAGGGGGATGTACGGGCGAATACCCTCCTCGACGTACACAGGCTCCTCGGGACCGCAGTGTACGAGCACCCCCACATCGAGCCTGCCCGAGTCGAGCATCTCGACCATGTTATCGCCGTCGGATGCCTGGCGGAACTCGAACGCCACGCCAGGGTACATCTCACGGTAGCGACGCACAGCGGTGAGCATGAAATTCTTAATGTCGCGCGAGAAGTAGTAATCGAGCAGAAGGACCCTGCCCCGCACCAAGCGCTTTGCCCCCTGCAGACGCTGCGCAATACGCTCCTCGGCGGCGAAGACGGAGCTCGCCTCCTCCAGGAGTATCGCTCCCTCGTAGGTGAGCTCTGTCTTCGTGCCCCTGGTGAAAAGGCGCACGCCGAGCTGGCGCTCTAACGAGCTTATATGACGGCTGAGTGTCGACTGGGACATGTTCAGGAACCGTGCCGCGGAGGCGTAGTTCAGCTTCTGTGCGAGCGTGGCGAACTCATGCAGGACGGTCGTGTCCACATTTTCCTCCAGGAGAAGAAAGAGCATCCTGGATGGAAGTTTAGCAAACGGGGTGCCCCACGGCCTGCCCTAGGTCGTGGGGCACCCTAGGCAAGACGAGCCTCTACTCGACGGGGTCGTTCGCGGCCGCGGCAGCACCGGCGATGCGCCCCAGAGAGAAGCAGCTGTTGCATGACCAGCCGGTGTAGCACGACCACTCGACAACCTCGCCGCCAGCGAAAAGACCGGGGATGGCCTCGAAGATCTGTGTGTCGTCCTCGGGTGTGAGGTCGTTCAAGATTTCGACGCCCTTCGCGCGCAAAACAACGCCACCCATATTCGCCTTGAGCCCTCCGGTGGTCATAACGATGGAGGGGGCCATGCGGATTGCGTGGAAAGGACCCTCCGCGACCGACGGGGCGGGGAAGTTGGAGGTGCGCTCCCCGTATACCGGGTCGACGAGCTCGCCCGCGAACGACGTGACCGCCTCGGCGGCGGCGACCAGGTTCGCCGGGTCGACGCCCATGGAGACCGAGAGCTCCTCGAGGGTGTCTCCACTCGCGTAGTCCCCTTCGTCGATGCTATAGGTAGCGTTGTTCAGGTCGAAGTACTCCTTCGCCTCATTGGAGCAGACGAACCACAGGTAGTCCTCAGACTGGAGGCCGAATTGGCGCTCGAACTCGTTGATCAGGTCGTTGTTGGCATAGGAGGCTCCGTCGTTGATGCATCTCCTGCCCTGGGAGTCGACAATCATGCCATGATACAGCAGGTCGGCTGCGATGTTCTGGCCCGTGTTGTAGACCGTGTTGCCTAGGAAGAAGCCCCCGTTCTGGGTTCTGACCGTAATAGCACCGAGCTTCATTGCCATGACGAGCCCATCGCCTGTCGAAGTTTGGCGGGTGCAGCACGAGACGCCGCCCCACTGCTCCGCGAACATGCCGATAAGCTTGCTGTTCGCTGTGTAGGCGCCCGTGCACAGGACTACGCCCCGCGTGCCCCTGACGTAGATGTTTTCGCCATCCCTCTGCGCGCGCACTCCCACCACACGCCCGTCGTCGTTGGTGACGAGCTCCATCGCCCGCGTGTTCATGAGCAGCTCGGCGCCGCACCCCTCGAAGTAGTTGGTCATCGGGGTGAGGAAGCCTGCCCCTCCGATGATGTCCTCGTAGGCACACTGGAAGAAGATGTCGTACTTGCTGTAGTGAGCCTGGACGTCGGCACGCTGCCATTGGACCCCGCATTCGGCCATGAAGTCGATGTTCTCGCCGGCTACGCGGAAGTTGTGCTCCGTCACGTCCTGGGGCGGCAGGCCGTGTGGGTTCTCGCCGCGGTCGAGGTACTCCTGCCAAACCTCGTCCGCCGTGGCCGTAACCCCCATGGAACGGGTGTAGTCGGTGTCGTAGCCGGGCAACAGACCTTGACAGACCGCCATGTCGCCACCAAACGACCCGTTCTTCTCAAGCACGATAGTGCTAACGCCTGCCTTGGTGCACTCCCAGGTGGCGGCCCATCCCGAGCAGCCGCCGCCGACGACCACCACTTCAGCCTCGTAGTCCCAGGCGGGTTCCTCTGCGCGGGCCGAGGGAGCTTGCGCCACAGCTGCACCGACGGCCGCGGCGGCCCCTCCAACGACGAGGGACCGGCGGGTAATTCCGTTCGCAGACCTGAGCGAGGCGCTATTCATAGGTGCTCTCCTTTCATCGGGCGACCCCCGCGGCCCCTGCCAACGGGTCGGCCGTCCCAACACAAGTATGGCAAGGCGTACTGGAAAGGGGGAAATACGGATGGCGAGGAGTCCCGTTGCGCCCCGTGCAACGGGCTCTTCCGAAACATGCAGCGCCTCTGGGCTTCAGTTTGGCAATCGCCGTCCCCGGTGATATCGCCCTTCAGCGCTGGTCGGCGCAATCACAGGTTTCGGTGATTCTCGCACACATCACCTCTTTATAGAATTCGTCGGGAGGCGCCGGTTGGAACCGCACGCCGACAGTACCCGGCACATGGTCTGAAAGGAGATTGCGATGATGATGACGAGGAAGGGCTTCCTGGTGACGGCGGGCGTGGCGGCGGCCTCAGCGGGATCGGGGCTTGCTATGGCCGAAGAGCAGGCGACAAAATACGCCGATCTGCTTAAGGCCACCGACTGGCTAGGAGATCCGCCGGACATCCCGGATTCGGAGATTGCCGAGGTCGTCGAGACCGACGTCCTCGTCATAGGCGGAGGAAACGCAGGCATCCAGGCCCAACTGGCTGCGGCAGAGGGAGGGGCAAAGGTTGATGTTGTCGAAAAGCTCTCCGAAGAGACGAGGAAGGTGAAGGGAGAGGACGTCGGCCACGTTAACTCCCAATGGCTCATCGACCAAGGCTTCGGCCCCTTCAACGTCGGGGAGGTAGTGACGGAGTTCTGCCTGCGTTCCGGAGGTCGCGTCAACCCGGAAATTGTTCGTAAATATGTAGCGAACTCCGGCGAGATGTTCGACAACATGGTCAGCCTTGTGACATGGCCGAACGAACGGATCAAGCAAGTCCAAACCATCGGTGAGGATCTGAGCCCCCTCGACCCGAGCCAGTGTATTGTTCAGGTCACAGGGGCCTCGCTCGACGGGCCCGTCGAGTATCCGATAGTCCGGGGTGGGTTCAAGTCGTGGCCCGGAGTGGCTCAATTCATGGGCACAATCAGGCATGATCTGTCGGGTGCGGGCGGGATAGCAGCGTTTTCACGCCTGGATGAGTTCCAGCAGTTCGCCATCATCAGAGCTCAGGACCTAGGGGCTCGCTGGCACTACGACGAAGCGGGGGTGAAGCTTCTCACCGACGACAACGGCGACGTCATTGGCGCGGTGACTAAGAAGGGCGACGGGTCCTATGTGAAATACCTTACCTCTCTCGGCGTCATACTCGCCACCGGTGACTTCAGCGGGAACTACGAGATGCTTGTGAACCTCTGTCCCGAGCCGATTGAGTGGGTCCTTTACCACGGGGGCGACATAGAGCAGGTCGGGGGCATGGGCGAGCAGGGAGACGGTCACAGAATGGCGTGCTGGATAGGCGCGCAAATGGAGCCCTACACACGGTCGACGCTCGCAATCGGGTCCGGGGCGGGCGGCCCATGGGGGCTGACGCCCATGCTGTGGCTCAACTCGGAGGGAAAGCGGTTCATGAACGAGGCATCGATACAGATGGACCTGCCGTTCTCGCGCGTCCAGCCCGACGGCAACATCTGCTGCATCACCGACGCGAACTATGCCCTCAACGTCAAGAACGCTGGATTGGACCACTGGGCCCCGAACTTCGGACGGGTCGACTACTTCACGGAGATGTGCGAGGACATCGCCGCAGTGCCGGTTGATGACCCCGCCGGCGGGGAATGCCGCAACATGTATGTCGCCGAGAGGGACGCGAAGGTCGTCTACGCCGCATCGACCATCGAGGGGCTGCTCGGCATCCTGGGATACGAAGGTGACTCCCTCAAGAATGCCCTTGCCGCAGTCGAGCGGTATAACGAGCTCTGCGAGGCGGGGGAAGACAGCGATTTCGGCAAGGATCTTTGCCTGATGAACCCAATCAAGGAACCCCCGTTCTACGCATCCGCGAACTACAACGACGGAGGAAGCTCCTTCTTTACCCCTGCGACTCTCGCCGGCCTCATGACCAATGACGACCTGCAGGTCCTCGACTCCTCGGGAAGGCCTATCGGCGGGCTCTATGCTGTCGGCAACTGCCTGGGAATGAGGTACGGTCTGGGCTACGTCGCGCCGTTTGCCGGGAACTCCATCGGTATGGCGATGACGCACGGGCGCGTTGCTGGGAAGTTGATAACTGGCCAGCCCGTGAAGTAGCCCCACGTCCGCTACCCTAGTGTCGCAGGGAAGCTTCTATTTCGGTCAGCAGGCCGTCCCTCCCGTTGACTCCCGCCTTGCGGTAAATCGACTTGAGATGGGTCCGGACGGTGTTTTCCGATACAAAGAGCTCTCTGGCTATATGCGTCGCCGGGAAGCCTTTTGCCGCCCAGCGGCACACCTCCGCCTCTCTGGCAGAAAGGCCCCAGGACTTCGCCAGGTCTTCCAGTGACCGCCGATTCGGAATCTCAGAATCGGCGGTCTTCTCGGGCGAGAGTCTACCGCCCACTGCGACCCCCGCGACGAAGAATATCGACGCCAGCAGGACGATGCTGGAAACGGAGCGCAGAAACCCGCCGGCGCCCGACAGGCACGCAAAATACGAGACGAGCATCGCCGCCGACATAGCTGTCCTCGCAACAGCGAGCAGAGACCCTCTTCCCGAACACCTTCCCTCCTCGATGCAGAGAAACGCAAAGCCGTACACATTCGCTATCTCACTCAGGACGAAGAGAGAGACTTCGACGATGGAAAAGGATGCCTCGAGGGAGACCATGTCGGCAAGTGTCGAAAAGCCGGAGATGGCGGGCAGCAAGACGAAGGGTGCATACAGACCCAGTCTCCCGCGGACGTGCGCCAAAAGAAACGCCAAACACACCACGAGCGATAAGAGCGGGACGGCAAGGTGCATCTCCCCGTCGTACCAGGTAAGTGAGAACGACAGCAGGCCGACGATTACGGTTGAGGCCAAGACGAGCACCATGGGAACCGCGTTGCGGACGTCGAATAATCCGCGCACTGTTTCCAAGCTGAACCTATTGGCGTTGCGAACCGCCTCTGTCGGGGTGGCTGGCCTCAAGGCGATTAACTGGGCTCCGCCACTTGCGGCAAACAGAAGCGCAAGGCACACCAGTGCAGGCATCGGTTCGAGCCGGGACAACGCGTACGCGACGATTCCGCCGGCCGTCTGACCCAGAGCGGCGTTCAGCAGTATGGACTCGGGCGATAGGGCGGAAAAGGCGACCCCCCACATAACATAGGACACGATGCAACCAATTCCGAAAAGCATCCCGCCCAAACTGATGGCAAAAGCGTCAACTCCGGGTACCGCCACTGCAAGTGCAAGGGCTGCCGGACCCGCCGCCATGCACACCCCCGCCGCAACGGGCAATCGACGCGGCGTGGTAAGAGATTGGGGTCCTCCCCGCATAAGAAACACAAGCCCTAGAATCAGCTGGGCGGCCGCCGACCAGGCGGAGAGCACGGCGGTGTTCGCCGGTGTCGTGGAATCGAGTCCGGGAATCCATCCCGTCAAGGCAAGTTGGAGCCACAGGACGTTGGTTCCATAAAACAGCATCGGAAGATGCACTACGAGGCCCTGAGAGGCAGCGCCGACCCGTCCCATGCCAAACCCCCCCATCTCACGACCGAGGCTCTCTCACTATTTAACCTGTCTTCAGCAGTAGAATCCAGAACAAATGTCTTTCCACCTATGCATACACTAACGGCAAAGGGCCCGCAAGCCGGCGTGTCGTCGCAGCTTGCGGGCCCGCGGAAGTCGGGCTCGGTGTCAGGAGACGCGGGATGCGTATCAGGGGACGCGGGTGTGGCGCGTCCGCACGGCAGGAAAGCCGATAGCCTTGGTGGGGCAGGCGTCGGCACAGGCGCCGCATTTCTCGCAGGCGTTGAGGGGGGCGCCGGACCCAGCGGCGTGCAGGTCGATGTCCTGAGGGCAAACCTGCAGGCAGCGCCCGCATGAGACATTGCGCGAGGTCTCGAGGCAGAGCTCAGGGTCAACGGTCGGCCGCCAGGTCACGTTGGCATGCGCCGCCAGGGAGTGAAGGGCCCCGAGCGGGCAGAGGGTACGGCACCAACGAGGCAGCAGCGCGACCTCGGCGAGCACAATCGCCGGGAAGACGAGCAGGGCCCAGGTGAGCTCGCCAAAGGCAAACAGCCTCATGACGAGCAGGACAAAGGCGAACGTGAGGCCCACCGGGCATACGAGGCAGAAGACCGGGAAGCCGAAGACCGCGGTCGTGACGAGGACGACAAGGAGGACGACCTCGGGCGTGTCGAAGCGGGCCCGCAGCGCATGGGCGCTCTTCCCGGCATGAGGGCCTGCACCCGTCTCGCCCGTCAGGTGGCCGTGGCCATCGGTGCAGGCGCCCATGCTGCGCAGAATCTGGTCGCGCTCGTCATCGGAGATAGGGGAGGGCGTGTGGGCGGCAGGTGAGGGGGCGTCGGGGGCACTCTGGCTCGCTACCCCTGTTTCCCTGGCGGAGACGCCCTCGTCGCTCTCTTCCTCCGCCTCTTCCTGAGCCAGTGCGCGTGCGCGCTCGGCCCGACGGCGTTCCTTGGCCGCTCGACGGCGGGCCCGCTCGGCACGGGACCGGTTCAGGCCGGGAAAGACCCGCTGGACCCAGGGCACAGGGCAGAGCCAGCCGCAAAAGGCCCGCCCGACGATGGCCACGATAACAAGGAAGACCACCAGCGATATGAGTGCTTGGGGGATAAAGGAGCGGGCGGCCAGCATGGCCTCGAGCGAGCCCAGCGGGCAGACGAGGGCGACGTCGAGAAAACCGATTCCGCAGAAGTTGCCGATGCCGATATGCAGGAAGTAGCCTGCGGCGATGACCACTACGAACGCGAGAGAGGTCAGGGCGCGCGCCCGGGTCCTGCCGCCCTTGCCCTTGCCGTTCGCCCCTGCATGGCTGCCGGCCGCACGTTCCCCCTTAGGCTTCGCTGCCATTGCTCTGCACCTCCTTGGACGGCCGGACGGTGATGGCGCGCGCCGTGGCTTCGGGGGCCACTGAGGCGCTCGTCATGCTGATGCAGACGTTTTCACAGCGCCCGCAGCCATTGCAGCGGTCTTGCACCACAACGGGCCGGTCGCTGCCGTCGAACTCGAGTGCGTCGTAGGGGCATTCGTCCACGCAGACCCGGCAGTTGCGGTTCTGCCAGGCTATGCACCAGTCGCGTGTGATGACGGCGATGCCGATGACCTCGTCGCGTTTGGGGACGCTGTCCGCAGGGATGGAGAGGGCCCCCGTGGGGCAGCTCGCGGCGCAGCGGGGAAAGCCTCCGGCCGTGTCTTCGCAGAAGTTGCACCAGCCTTGCAGGAAGTCCATCGTGGGTGTGCGGGCGGCCGCGATGCCGCGCTCGATGCCCAGCGGGACGATGGCGTCGTGGGGGCAGGCCTCGCGGCAGCGCTCGCAGTGCAGGCAGCGCTGGAGGAAGCGCGAGGCATCCTGACCGCCGGGCGGCCGCAGGATGGAACCGTCGTCGGCCGAGGCTGTCCCGGCAAAGCCCAGGCCGACGAGGGCGGCCAGGCTGACGGCCCCGACGGTGAAGGCGCGGCGCGTCAGGCCCTGCGGCTTCGATGCCCCCTGCTCTTGCTGCTGGGTCTGCCCTGCCTCGGGGACAGGGTCTGCGGCCTTAGTCATGCTGCCCCGCGTCCTCCCCGCCGTCCTCGTCCTCCTGGATGATCCCGTCGAGCAGCTCGCGCTCGCTTGCGAGGAAACCCTTGGTCAGATGACCCAGACCCTGGTAGAAGTCCGTCTTGGCGAAGCGCTTGAGGTCAGCCAGCATCATGGGCGTCCAGTTGAGCAGGTGGTCGTTCAGGAAGTTGCGCTGCTGCAGGGCCAGGGCGTAAGCCCCGTCCTCGTCGCCGGCGTCCAGCGCCTTGGCGGCACGCTTGCAGAGCAGGCCCATAAACTCCAGTTCGAGGGCTATATGGTCCTCGGCCTCGTGCCAGTCGTCCGCCTTGTCCTTGCCGGCTGCGCGGTAGATGGCAAGGACCTCGTCGCGGGCATCCTGCATCAAGAGGCGCTTTGGGCTCGTGTAGACGGACTCGTAGGGGTAGGCAGCGGAGTAGGCCGTGTTGCCGTGGCCGATGAAAGAGCGCACGTAGTCGACGGCCAGCTCGTCGCGGACGTTCTCCCAGGCGTTGGACAGGTAGCCGCGGATGAGTCCGAAGCCCTGGTCCATCTCGGGCGAGCCCGTGCCCGAGGGGTAGCTCATGGCGCGCAGCTCGGCGAGCAGGGCGTCGTCCACCTCCACGCGGTAGAGGCGGGCCAGGAAGTCGTAGGTGGACGCCCGGCTTGTCATGAGCTGGGAGAGGTCCTCATCGGTCGCGAGGGCTTCGGCGGGTGCGGGGGTGCCGGGGGTTTCTTCCGGTGCGGTCATGGGAGTCTCCATCGTCTGTAGGGTTTATCGGGGGGCCTTACCTGTAGAGGGCTTCGTCTTCCAGCAGCTCGCGGCCCAAATCGGTGATCTGCCAGGGGTTGGCCCACTCGATGGCCTCGCCCCGCTCCAGCCGCTCGAGGAAGTAGCCGGACAGACGCTTGGGCGACTGGGTGAGCGGGCTGGCCTTGACCACGACGTCCACCTGCGCCTTGGTGCGCGGCTCGTCGGCGAGCAGCTCGAGGATGTCCTTGTAGACGGGCAGGTAGTATTCGTCATCCTGCAGCAGCTTGGCGAGACGGTCGCGCGGGTTGTCCGCGTCGGCGGCGGCCACCCCCTCGGGGGTGCTGAGCCAGTAGGTCTCAGGCGGCGTGGTCACGGCGCTGAGGGTGACGCCTCCCTGGTCGGTCCCGGGGCCGTCGGGGGAGTTTGTGTCAGCGTCGGCGCCAGGAGCGGGGGACTCACCGGCGGGAGCGTCGGAAGCAGCGGGGGCCTCGCGGGGGGTTTCCGCACCCGCGGGCTCGCCCTCGCCTGCGGGTTCCTGCTCACGCTCGCCTGCCCGCTCCGCGGCCGTTTGTGGGACGAAGTCGGTCCCGTCCTCGTTCACGTGACGCAGGCCGCCCGCCTCCTGCAGCAACTCGCAGAGCTTGGTGGGCGAATAGACGGAGACGTTGTTTTTGGTCCAGCCGGCGATGGCCTCGTTGACGGCGGACACGGCGGTCTTTTCCCGGCAAAGGCCGAGGATGTGCAAAAGGGTCCTGCGCTGGTCGTTCATGGACACGAGCAGGGCGTTTATGCGCTCGGTCGCCTCCTCGGGCGTGAGCTCCCGGCTCCCGGCCTGGCCGGGGTCGGTTTTCCCTTGCCCCTGCTGGTCGGCTGTCACAGCCTCCTCAGCCCCCTCTGTGCCAGCCCGGCCCCAAGCGACGTCGTCGGTGTCGGCGGCCTCCTCCTCGATGGCAGAAGGCGGGAAGTCCTCCTCGTCTTGGTCCGCAGCCTCGTCCCAGACACCCTCATCCATACTGGTCATCGTGCATCCTCTCCTCGAAACAACTCGCTTCAAACGCTACTTCTTGCCTGGTATAAGGCTGTTTTGCGGCTGGGGGACAAGCCCTTGGCCCTCGGCTTCCTCAAGGAAGACGCAGGGGCGAATCGCCGCCATCCGGCCCTGCGCCGTTGCCGTGATGCGGGTAATCTCCATGCGTGCGGGCTCCGCGTCAAAGAGTCGCTCGT
>CAZEAF010000030.1:0-1680 GCA_964510125.1 uncultured Coriobacteriaceae bacterium | reverse complement strand
GCCGTGATGCGGGTAATCTCCATGCGTGCGGGCTCCGCGTCAAAGAGTCGCTCGTTGGCAAAGCGGGAGAGCACGAGCGTCTGGGCGCCCAGCCGGCAGGTCCGCTCGAACACGACGCGCTGTCGGGCCAGGTTTCGGGCCTGCCGTTCCTGGTCAAGCCGCTCGTCAAAGCAGCTGTGGTCGGGCGTAAAGCCGCTCACCAGGCCGCCGACCAGGGCAATCTGGGGGCATGCGCCAACAAAGGCGTTGGCGAGTCCTAGGCGCACAGACCCCTGCTCGGGGAAAAAGGTCAGGTCAAGAGCACGCGACCGGGCCAGCTCCCACAGGGCGGCGGCATCCGCGTCCTTGTTGGGGGCCAAGGTCCCGTCATCCTGCGGCGCCCCTACAAGGCGGGCGAGGTCGGGATTGGCCTGGCCGCGCTCGGGGTCGAGGGCCGCCAGCAGACGGGGACCGCGCAGGCCCCGCAGATCGGTGACGCGGGCCCGGGTGTCCGCGACGAAGGCCGCCAGCCGCCCTGCCTCGGGGAAGGGCTCCCGGCCGGTCAGGCCCAGCAGGGCGCTGGCGAGTCCCAGGCCCCGCTCCTGGGCGTAGGTGCGCAGGCCCTTCCAGGCGAGGCTGCCCAAGAGGGCGTCGCCCATACCGGAAAGGACACGCCAGGGGAGGGGGTCGAGCTCGTCCGCCGCCACGCCCAACAAGGCCAGCTGGCGCAGGGCGGGGGCGCCGCCGGCCTTGTGCGGGTCGCCGGGGAGGGGGTTCAGGCCTGCAAGCTCATCGCACGCCACGCCCACGTCCCTCAGGGCCTGCGCCATGCGTTTGCCCCAGGGCTTGTTGGGGGCCACAAGGGCGATGGAGGCCGGGTCGCAGCCCCCGTCGACACGGGCGCGGACCCACGCGGCGAGACCGACAAACTCATCGGCCGGCCGGTCCCAGGCCACGTTGAGCAGCTGGCGGCCGGGCTCTGGCAGGGCGTCTCCCCCATCGGCTACCTCTATGCTGAGGGTGCTCTGGCCGCAAAGGCCTTCGCCAGCCTGACCGGCGTCGTTGTCCGCAAGCGCCCCGAACCCGGCGGGGTTGGGGTAGGGCTCGGCGTTGACCCCGGGGTCGTCGATGCGGCCGGTCGCACATAGGGACTGCCGGGCCAGGAGGGCGACCATCTTCTGGGAGGCCAGGGAGAGCGAGGAGTAGCCCAGGACATAAACCCGGTCGGCACCCAGCCGTCGCGCGAGCAGGGGTTCGGCCTCGAGGGCACGGCAGGCCAGGGCGGAGACCTCGCTGGGCTCAAGCGCGCCCAGCTCGTCGAGCATGCGGGAACGCGTCGAGAGGACCAGCCGCTCCTCCGCCATCACCACGAAGTCGGGGTCGTCCTCGCGCAGCTCCGTAAGGCCACGGTCGAGAAAGCGCAACATCTCGCGCAGACGTCGCGGGGCGATGCTCAGGGTCTTGAGGTCCTCAAAAAGGAAGGCCTCCTCAGCCGGCAGGAGCACACGGGCCTTCCGCTGCCCTAGCGAACCGGCTGATTCGGGGGCGGCGAGCACCTGCAGGGCGAGCTCGCGGACGGTAGTCACCGGGGCTCCTGCCAGCCCGTGGTTTTCCAATGCCCGGCTGGCCTGCTCGAGGTAGGACCGGGCGGGCACGACCACGAGCGCCTCCGCCCCGCTGCCGGTCGGCACCGCCGCCCCT
>CAZEAF010000029.1:16953-18456 GCA_964510125.1 uncultured Coriobacteriaceae bacterium | reverse complement strand
TGTTCGCCGAGTCCAGGGAGGGCGAGCGCTACATCGACGGCGCCTGGTACTACATCTATGCCGACGGGAGCTATGCCAAGGGGCTCACCTGGATTGGCTACAAGTGGGTCTATTACGACGCCGAGGGCAGGATGGTCATCGGCCGCGAGGTCAACACGGACGGCGGCTGGCGCTTCTTCAGCGAGTTCACCGGGGAGATGGCGACCGGCCTCACCAAGCTGCCCGACGGGCGCACGGTCTGCTACGGAAGCGACGGGCTCATGCTCTTTGGGGAGCACAACCTGGGCGGGGCCTGGTATTACTTCGACACCTGGGACGGCCACATGCACACGGGCCTGACCGACCTGGGCTACAAGTGGGTCTACTACGACGCCGACGGCAAGATGGCCATGGGCCAGGAGCGCAACGCGGGCGGCGCCTGGCGTTTCTTCGACGCATACGACGGCCATATGCGCACCGGTTTCGTCGACCTGCCTGACGGGCGCCGCGTTTACTACGACGAGAACGGCTGCATGGTCATCGGGGCCGAGCGCTATATCGGCGGCAACTGGTACTACTTCGACGGCTGGGACGGCCACATGGCCACCGGCCTCACCGACCTGGGCTACAAGTGGGTCTACTACCGCCAGGACGGATGCATGTTCTTCGGCCTTGGCTCGGTCGACGGGGGAGTGCGTGATTCCGACCCTGTTACCGGAGAAATGTATGTCGGCTTTGAGAAAGTAAATGGCAGCTGGTATTACTTCAATGCCTCCACGGGCTGGGCGGAGAGCGCCTCAGTTGTGACCGGCAGCGGTGTCACCTACCTGCAGGCCGGCGCGGACGGGGCCCTGCAAAACGCCAGCGTGCTGGACGCGCCGGGAGCGGCCCTCACCGGGGTCGACGTGAGCAAGTGGAACGCCGGGACGGATCTCTCCCAAGTGGACGCGGATTTTGTCATCGTGAAGTGCTCGGACGCGCAGACGGGCAAGGACCCCCAGTTCGAGACCTTCATGAAGCAGGCCTCGGGCGCGGGGATGCGCGTGGGCGCCTACTACTTTGCCGGCTCCAACGACTTGGGGACCGCTGCCGAGCAGGCCGAGCGCTTTGTGAGCGACCTCGGTGAATGGGCAGGCAAAGTGCCCCTGTTCCTCGACTACGAGGGCCGTCTGGGGGCTCTGGCAAACGGGCCCGCCTGGTGCGGCCAGTTCCTCGACCGCGTGGAGGAGCTCACGGGGACGCGCCCGGGCATCTACATGTCCAAGAGCACGACGAGAGAGCAGGACTGGTCGGCTCTGGCCCCAACGACCTATCTGTGGTGCGCCGAGTACGGGGCCAACGAGCCCAGCGGGCTCCTGGCTTACGCATGGACCGACAGCGCGGGGTTCGGGGCATGGCAGCAGCCCACCATCTACCAGTACGGCTCGCAGGGCGTCGTGGCCAACACGCAGGGCGGCATGGACCTCAACATCCTCGTCGGCGGGACCGCTGCGTGGGACGCGCTGCTCAAGTAGGGCGACTTGC
>CAZEAF010000029.1:0-16853 GCA_964510125.1 uncultured Coriobacteriaceae bacterium | reverse complement strand
GTAGGGCGACTTGCCCCTCGGCAGGGTGTCGGGGGTTGGGCGACTTGCCCCGGCAGGGCGTCGGGGGTTGGGCTGTCTGCGTGCGCCCACATGAAGCGCGCAGTCCGTGTTCGCCCCTCGGTGCCGCATGGATTGGATAGAGAAGGCTGGTACACTGTTACGGATTTGTTCCAAGTGGTTCTAAGTGGTTCAAAGTGACGCCTCGTGGTCCCGGAGTTCATTTGAAGGAAGAGCCTCATGCCATTGGTTTCCATCGTCATCCCCGCCTACAACGAGGAAGATGACCTCGCCAGGTGTCTTGACAGCGTCAGGCATCAGACCTTCGGGGACTTCGAGGCGATTGTGGTCGACGATGGGTCGCAAGACGGCACGCTCGCCCTTGCCCGCGCTATAGCAGCCGACGACCCCCGCATCAAGGTTGTCGGCCTCGGGGAGAACAAGGGGCGCCATCTGGCGAGAAAGACCGGCGTCGCGCACGTGCAGGGCGAATACGTCGCCTTCCTGGACAGCGACGACGAGCTCGTGGGCGAGGACGTGCTTGGGCGGATTGTCGCCGGCATGGAGGAGCAGCCCTGCGACATCTTCCGCTTCGGCCTACAGGTCTGCCCTGAGGCCGGGGTTGACGAGGACACGGCGAGGTCCTTCGAGGCCTGGTCGAACGCGGAGGCGGACCTGCACGGCGCCCAGATAGCCCGGGCCGCATTTGCCGAGTCCGAGGGCTATCAGGTGCCCTGGCATGTCACGCACCGCCTTTTCTCGGCCGGGCTTGCCAAGGCGGCTTTTGCCAAGATGCCCGACACGAGAATGCAGCGGGCCGAGGACGCATACCAGTACTTCGTCCTGGCGAGCATGGCAGGCCACGAGCGCTCCGACTGCTCAATCGTTGGCTACCTCTACCACATGGGAGTGGGCGTCACCAAGGCGAGTGCGCTTGCGGCCGACAGGTTCTTGGTCGAGGCCAGGCAGACTGCCGAGTGCGTGGACGCGGCCAATGCCTACGCAGACACCTTTTCATCCTTTGACCTGCACGAATGCGCCCTGGGCCTCAAGCACAAGCTCTACGAGACCCTGTGCAACAACTGGCATGAGCGGGTGGCCCGCGCAGACCAGGCTGCCTGCATGGGGGAGCTCATCCCCATCATCGGCGGGCCCGAGGCGGGCCACGAGCTCTACCGCTTCCTGCGCGACAAGGCCTACGACCTGCTTGTCCACGGGCTTGACCCCGAGGGGGACCAGGAGTACGCCTTCTTGCGCGGTCTGACGTCCGACCTGCGCGAGGCCACGGGCAAGGGTGGCCGGGACGAGGTCCTGCGCTGCACCCGTATGCGCATGGTGGCCGAGGACCATGCGCGCGACGCCGAGCTGGTCAGCCGCAAGAAGGGCTACGCAGACCAGAGGGTCCGTATCTTCGTCACGGCCCACAGGCGCGCGGAGGTCCCCCCGAGCGGGATTCTCCAGCCGGTCCAGGTGGGCCCCGGCAACGTCTGCGACCGCTTCGCCGAGATGCTCCATGACGACGAGGGCGAGAACATCTCCGCCAAGAACGCCAGCTACTGCGAGCTCACCACCCAGTACTGGGCTTGGAAGAACGTCTCCTGCGACTACGTGGGCTTCTGCCACTACCGCCGCTACTTTAACTTTTCTGATCAACAGAATTACAAAGAGAACCCGTTTGGCGTGGTTGTCGATGATTACATCGACGAAAACGCCGTCAAACGCTACGGCCTTGATGATGAGACCATAGCCCGCTGCATCGAGGGCTACGACATCGTCACGACGAGCTTTTGCGACCTGCGCACGTTTCCCGACGCCGCCCAGACACCGCGGGAGCAGTACGCGGCCGCGCCCTACCTGCACATTGCCGACCTGGAGCGGGCCGTCTCTATCGTCAAGGACATTCACCCCAATTACGGGCAGGACTGCGACGCCTTCCTCGACGGCAACAAGGCCTGCTTCTGCAACATGTACATCATGCGCAAGCCCCTCTTCGACGCCTACTGCGAGTGGCTCTTCCCCGTGCTGGAGCGCTGGGAGGCTCAGACGGACACGAGCCTCTACAGCAAAGAGGCCCTGCGCACGCCCGGCCATCTGTCCGAGCGCCTCTTCAACATCTACCTGCTGCACCAAAAGCGCGTGGAGCCCGGGCTCAAGACCAAGGAGCTCCAATGCGTCCAATTCACCAACCCTGACCGGCGCGGCCGCATCGAGCCCATCCCGCCGGCCAGCAGCCTGCCTGTCATCCCCGTGGCCTTTGCGGCCGACGACGCCTACGTGCCCATGCTCACCACGACGGCCTTCTCCATGATGAGGAACGCCTCGCCCCGTTTCTTTTACGACATCGTCGTCCTCCAGCGGGGAATCACGGGTACGCACCAGGAGGAGATGCGGGGCTTCTTTGCCCAGTTCCCCAACTGCCGGCTCAGCTTTGTGGACGTGGAGCCCGTCGTGGCCAGCTACGAGCTCACGACCAACAACCCCCACATCGGCGTGGAGACCTACTACCGCTTCCTGGTGCAAGACCTGCTGCCTTACTACGACAAGGTGCTCTACCTGGACTCCGACCTCATCGTGAAAGGCGACGTGTCCGAGCTCTTTGCCACTGAACTGGGCGACAACCTCCTGGCCGCCACCCACGACATCGACTACCTGGGCAACCTCAACATGAACGACGGGTGGCGCATCAAGTACACGCGCGAGACCATGGGCATGAAGGACCCCTACAGGTACTTCCAAGCCGGCGTGCTGGTGCTCAACACGGCCGCCATGCGCCAGGCCCATGCCATAGGCGAGTGGCTGGAGTTTGCCGTCAACCCCGCCCTCATCTTCAACGACCAGGACGTGCTCAACATCCACTGCGAGGGCCGGGTTGTCTACCTGGACGACAGATGGAACATCACGACCGACACCTTCGACCGCTATTCCCGCATCTACTCCTTTGCCCCGGCCCAGATACAGGAGGGCTTCTTCCGCGGCAGGGCGGACGCTCAGATTGTCCACTACGCGGGCGCCGACAAGCCCTGGAACCAGACTGGCTGCGACCTGGAGGAGCTCTACTGGTCCTACGCCCGCCAGACCCCCTTTTACGAGCTGCTGCTCGGCAAGCTGGCGGCCTCCATGGCGAGCAGGGCGGCCAAGGGCGTGTCCGACCGCATCGACGAGGCTTCGCGGGCCATATGGGAGAACATGCCCCTAATCCATGAGAAGGCGGTGGAGGAAAACAGCAGCCTGCGCAAGGTGTTCGACCCTATCCTGCCCCAAGGCACCAACCGGCGCGAGGCGGCCAAGGCCCTCGTCCGGGCCCTCCGCGGGCGCAAGTGAGCTGGGAACCGAGCGAGATGGGCCACGCGCAGGAGGCACAGAGCCGCCCAAGGAGCAGCCGATGAGCAGCAGACGCATCGTCATATTCGCCTTCCAGGACTTCTACCTGGGCGGGACCGAGGAGCTCATCCTCAGAAGCGCCCGCGCGGTCGCAAGAAGGGGCGCCGAGGTCTGCGCCGTGACCTTTTCCTGCGCGGACGACATCGGTGCCCAGGCCCGGGCGGAGGGGCTCGACCTGCATGTGGTAAAAGGCGACTACTCCGCCATGGGAAGGGCGGTCCGCGCGCTGGGCCGGGGCTTTGACCAGGCAATTCTTGTCGTATATACCTACGACGAGTATCTCATGTACTCCGCCCTGCTGGAAAACGAGGGCAACTTCACGATTCTTCTCTACATCGCCGCCCGATATGCAGTCGAGAATTACGAGAACACCCCCGAGACCCGTCTCAACGACGCCCGGACCATGGCGGGGCTCATCCGGAGCGGACGCGCCCTCTACATGGACAGCGACACGCTCGCCCACGCGCAGGGCCATTACGGCATCAAGCTCGGGGAGCCCGACAGGAAAAGGGCCATCGCGCCGCTGCCGTTCGAGGTGGCGGACCTCCAGCCGCAGGAGATGGAGCGACGGGCGGCGTCCAGGCGCTCCCAGTTCGAGGTGCTGGCGGTGGCGAGGGCGGACTTCCCCTTCAAGGGCTATCTATTCGAGCTCGTAGACGCGGTCCTGCGCCTGCGCATAAAGGACCCGCGCTTCCACGTGACGGTCATCGCAGGCGCCCAGGCCCACGAGAGGGACTACGGGCGATTGCGCGCCCACATCGGGTCGAGGGCCGGCGTGACCCTGCTGCCCGGCGTGACCCACGAGGAGCTGGACGGGTACTACCGCCGCGCCTGTCTCTACGTGGGCATGGGGACCACGGTCCTCGAGGCGGCCGGCCACGGGGTGCCGACGATGCAGGTGGGGACCTATACCTATGACCTGCGGACGTGCGGCATGTTCCCCGAGCACCCGCTTATGGTCACAAGCGACGGCCTTCCCGACGCACACGACTTCTCCCGTCAGGCCATGCGCCTCATCGAGGCGTCCGACGAAGCCTATGTCGAGGAGTGTCGGCAGACGAGGGCCGCGGTCGAGAGGACCTACAGCTCCGATGCCTACGCGGCGCGCCTGTTGGACGCCGCGGACCACACGGGGCCGTATGATAACCGTATGGCGCTGGCCTACGGGCACCGCAAGGTCGATTTTAACGACAACCGGTATGCTCAAGAGCACGCTGGCTCGGACGTCTAGAAACTGCTCGGACAAGGTCGGACCGCACCCGCCGCGTGGCAGGGGGCCGAACGAAGGGATTTAACAGAGATGGCAAAAAAGGCAACGGCAGGCGGAAAGCACATGGCCCCGGAGGCCGCCCCACAGACGGGGTTCGTGCGAGCCGGCTCGTCCAAGAACCCGCAGGCCGCCACAGCCTCCAGGTACGTTAAGCCACGCAGGAAGAACCAGGTCCTTCTCATCGTGCTCGCGGTCGTCGCGGCCCTCCTCGTGGCCATCGCGGTCTATGCCGCCTTCATGGTGGGCTCCGTCCAGCGCGTCCGCGCGAGCGTGACCAGCCTCCAGAGCGAGGCGCAGACGCTCACATCCGCCGTCTCCGCCGGCAAGGTCGACGAGCTCCAGACCGCCCTTTCCAGCACGGTGGGCCCCCTGGCTGACGACATCGCCGCCGTTAAGCAGGAGCTTTCGAGCACCGTGTGGAAGATTGCTGGCGCCTTGCCAATCGTGGGCGCCGACGTGACGGCCGCCAGCCAGCTGGTGGACGCCGCCGACACCCTGACGAACCAGGTACTCGCCCCCCTGTCGGCCACGATGGAAACCTTCCCGATAAAGCAGCTCTTCCAGGACGGGGTCATCAATGCGGACGGGCTCGAGGTCTACTGCGCGCTGGTCACGCAGGTCACTCCTGCCGTCCAGAGCGCCACGGCCACCCTGGGCTCGGTGCACGCCCCCCACATCGACCAGGTGAACACCGTGGCCGACAAGCTGGCGGGCCTGCTCGGCACGGCCAACGAGGCCCTGACCAAGTACGGGTCCGTCGTCTCCATCCTGCCCGACCTGCTCGGCTGCAACGGCCAGCGGGCCTACGTGATGACGGCCCAGAACCTGGTCGAGATCCGCCCGACCGGCGGCTTCCCCGGCGCCCTTGCCCTTATGACTGTGGAGAACGGCGCCCTTGAGCTGGGCGACTTCTTTAGCTGTAATTACTTTTCCAGCGACGAGGCCATCCGCTTCGAAACCACCCAGGAGGAAAAGGATATCTTTGGCCAGGACCCGGGCAAGTACTACGGCAACACCAACTTCATCTACGACTTCCCCCGTGCGGCCAGCCTGTGGAGCCAGTTCTGGCTGCGTGACAACGGTGTGGTCGTCGACGGCATCATCGCCATCGACCCCATCTTCCTCCAGGGCATCGTTGGACTGCTGGGCGACGTGCCCATGTCCGACGGTGTGGTGCTGACGGGCAGCAACACGGTCACCGTCCTCGAGCACGATGTCTACTGGACCTACACCTCCAACGACGAGCAGGACGCCTACTTTGCCGAGGCGGCCTTCAACACCCTGGAGCAGTTCACCTCCAGGGGCTCCGACCTTGACTTCAGCGCCCTGCTCGACCTGATTGAGACCTCCATCGACAAGGGCAACCTGCTCGTGTGGATGGCAGATGCAAACGAGCAGAGCGTGCTCGAGGACTTCGGCTGCACCGGATCTGTGGGCGACGACCCGACCAAGCCCGTCCTGGGCGTCTACTTCAGCGACAACACGGGCAGCAAGTACGACTGGTACCTCGACACCGACACGCAGATTGTGTCCACGACGGCCAACGCCGACGGCTCCACCTCCTATGCCATGGTCACGACCTATACCAACACCGCCACCCAGGAGGACCTGGACGCGGCCGAGAGCATCGGCGCCCTCAACTACATCTTCGGCGTGAACGCCGACAGGTACTACGACGGCGACATGATGACCACCATCTACCTGGCCGCGCCCGCGGGGGCCACCATCACCGACTACTCCATGAGCAACGGCGACATGCTCTACGACTATCCCTACAATGGACACCAGTCGCTCCATGTCATGTCCCACATAGACCCCGGCGAGAGCGTCGTGGTCACCTACACCGTGACGACGGCCCCGGGTGCCGAGCCCCTGACGATTAAGACGACCCCGACGACCCGGTCGGTGACCGGCTAGGGACGAGGCCGGGTCCGTCTGGCCGAGAAGGCCCGCCCGGCCGAATAGAAATAGAGGTAAAAGAGATGTTGAGCGAATCTGCTGCGTTCGGCAATCAGGGCAAAAGGGCGTTCACCCGCCGCGAGCTGGTGGGGGCCGGGCTCTTCCTGGGCCTCGCCGGCACCCTGGCCGCAGCGGCCCCCCGCAGGGCCCTGGCCTCCTACCCCTCCGCCGAGGACCTGGCCCCTGCCGCCGATGAGTCCACCGACCTGGTCACCCGCCTGGGCCTGCCCCAGTTGACCCGCATGAACGAGGCCGACTACGCCGCCTACGTGGCCCCGCTCAAGGTGGCCATGCGCCCCGCGACCATAGGCGTGACCCAAGAACAGGCACTCAAGCCCGAGACTGCCTGGAAGAAGCTCTACACCGAGCTCTCCGCGATTGCCAGCTCGGCCTCCCAGGCCGCCGGCGCCGCCGTGGATTTCTCCGGCACCACGGCCAGCGAGCTCAACGCCCTAATCGCCTCCAGCGGGGCTGCCACCATCAACGTCAGCTCGCCCATCATCACCATCGACGAGCCCATCTCGCTCGTCTCGGGCACCCACCTGGTGGGCGCGCAGACCCAGGTGGTGCCGGTCGCCGGGGCCTCGCCCGTTGACTCCTCCCTGGACGGGACCGACCAGGACCCCTCTGTCGGCGACATCGACCCGGCTGGCATCGCCTTTTACGCTGAGGACTGCGACGACATCTCCATCCAGGGCTTCGTCATCGACTCCGAGCAGTTCGGCATCTGCGCCTTTTTCTGCTCGAACGTCTACATCGCCCGCAACACGATTCAGAACATCAGGCGCCGCCCCGTGGTCGTCGTGGGTGGGCATGACATCTCCATCCGCTCCAACATCATGCAGGCCAACAAGTTCGGCGGCATCTACGCCTTCGGCAACATCGACCGCATGCTGATCGAGGACAACGTCGTCACTGGGAGCATGAACACGCTCAACGTCCACGCCGCCTTGGTCCTGATGACCGCCCGCAACGACGTGCCCTACTCCCTGCTGGAGGTGGTCCAGGACCTCTATGTCAACACTAAGACCATCGACAAGCGCCTGGACTCCCCGCACAACGTGGTCGTGTACGGCAACGACCTGAGCGGCAACAAGTGCACGGCCCTCTACGACGACGGCGCCTACCTGACCTACATCGTGGGCAACCGCATCGACGGCAACGACAAGGAGGGCATCTGCCTGGACTTTGGCACGGTGGCAACCTACATCAGTGCCAACCAAATCACCAACAACGGCTACCGCGCCGCCCAGACCGACGACGAGCTGCGCGTCGACGCTGTCCTTGAGTGGGGCAGGCTGCCCGACGGGTCCTCGCCGGCAAAGCTTCCGGGTCTGTCGCTCGACAACGCCATCTGGGCCGTCGTCGACGGCAACCGGATCTCGGGCAACGCGGGCTCGGGCGTCAAGTTCGTGCGCTCGACGGTCGAGAGCCTGGTGGTCAACAACACGATCGACAACAACAACCTAGGCCAGAACGACGACTACCACGGCTTTGGCGTCGAGCTGAGCACGGCCGATGTGACCGGCGACGTCGCCCAGTACCTCAACGCCGAGATGGACTCCACGCCCGACTACGAGAACGTCATAGCCCTCAACACCATCACGGGGGCCCACTGGAGCGGCGTCTACATCTGCCAGGGGTGCTTCATCAACGACGTGGCCAGGAACAAAATCGACGGCGCCGGGTACTTCTCCGTGGAGTGCACCAGCGAACTGACCAACGCCGCCTACGACAACGAGACCCAGCTGCCCACAAGCGGAATCTAGCGCCTGCCTAGGGGCCTGGTGCCTGCCCAAGAACTTGGCGCCTGGGCAGGAACCTGGCGCCTGCCTACTCGATGCCCAGGTAGCCCATCCAGTAGTCGACGGACGTGACCTTCTGGCGCCACGAGGCGTACAGGGCCTTGACCTGTTCGCCCTTGGCGCTGAGCTCCTTGAGGTCGGCCTTGTAGCGCTTCCAGAGCTCCTTGAACTTGGCCTCGTCCTTGCGGCGGACGACGCCCGTGGTGCCGTCCAGGCCCAGGGCGACGATGACCTCGCACTGGCGGATGTTGTAGGCGGGGTAGGTCCAGCCTGCGGCCTCGATGACGGCGGCCTTGCCGGGCTTGGTGAAGGAGGGGATGACGCGCTGGCCGTTCACGCTTACGTAGTCGGCGAGGGACTCCTTCTTCGACCGGTTGACGTAGGGCTCCAAGAAGGTGCCGTTGACGGCGGCCAGGTCGACGTCGATGTGCTCGGCCTCGACCTGCCGGGCCACCTCCTCGAGGGGGATTAGCTTCTCCTTGTTGCGGTTGGCGTCCATGAAACGCCTCTCGGCAAAGCCCCTGGCAAAGCAGCAATCCGGCCCCTGCAGGTAGTCCTCGATGCCCTCGAGGGTGAGCTCCGCGTCCTTGTAGTTGAACTTTTTGAGGTCGAGCTCAAAGTTGAGCCTGATAGCCTCAAGGAAGTTGCTATTTGCGGCGGCGCCCGTCGTGGCCTGGATGATGAGGCCGTTGCGGGCCGTCTGGTAGCGCTCGGCGGCGGGGTTGTAGCGCATCCTGAAGGCCTCGTGCCAGACGCAGATGCCCGTCATGGTCATGAAGCGGGGCTTGCAGCGCAGGCCGTACTCGGCGTCGTCGTAGCGGACGAAGAGGGGCAGGGGCATGCCCTCGCGCTCGACGGTTGAGACGGGGATGCAGCAGTACCACCAGGCGGCATACTGCTGGGCCCGGTCCCCCCAGCCCCTGAGCTCGGCATGGGGGCCGGACGCCTCGAGCCGCACGCAGTCGTGGAGGACGTCCAGGAGCATGGCCCGCCCGTCGTCCTTGATGGCCCGGCACACGCCGTCGTAGGTCATGTAGCCGGTGTCCTCGAGGAAGCGGGCGGGCTCGTCGAAGTTGAGCATGGCGCCCGAGACGAAGGCCTCGGCGTACTCGTTGTTGACGATGCGCAGGAGGTTGTAGGTGCGGATGACGCTCTCGGGGGAGATGGTGACGTCGTCGTCCATGAGCAGGACGTGGGTGGCAGGCTTGGCAGCCCTCATGGCTTCAATCATGCCGCGGGCGAAACCGCCGGCGCCGCCCACGTTGTCGTTGGGGTAGACGAAGACGCCGCCGCCCGAGAGCCCCGCCGCATCGAGCGTGCGGCCGTTGTCCACGACATGCATCTGGAAGTGCCGGGCGATGTCATCGTCGGACTCGAGGACCTGCTTGCGCATGAGGCCGATGTTGCGGCCGATATAGGCCTCTTTTTTGAAGGTCGTGGTGCAGATGGCCAGCTCGACAGGCCTGACCTGCGATTCCTCAAGCTCAGTGTAGTAGTAGGAGCCGCGGATTTCCAAGGGGCCCTCCGCGTCGATGGAGAAGCCCTCGAGCAGGTCGCCCTCGGCGCAGACGAGCTCGATGTCGGCCTCCTGCCAGTCCTCGGAGGCAGCGAGGGTGTGGATGCCCTTGCCGTCGGCCAGGGCCCGGGCATACCAGGAGAAGGTGTTGCAGCTGGTCTGGGTCAGGGTGGCAGCAGCGCCCCGGTAGGCGATATGGAGGAAGAAGCGGCGGGCAACCGTGTAGGCCTTCCACTTGCCTACCGACAAGGCGTTGAAGTAGGTGCAGAAGTCGAAGTGGCCCGGCCCGCAGAGCCTCGCCGCATCGGTCTGCCCACCGGCGAGCAGCTGCGCGTCCGCACGGCAGCATAGGGCGGGCGTCGATACGAGCTGCGGGACACCGGAGAAGATGATGTTGGCAAGCTTGTAACGCGGCATGGGGGCGCCTTCCTTCCGGGTGTTCAGGACATGACCGCCCGCAAGGAGGTGCGTGGCCGGGCGCTAGTACTGGAACGGGCGACGAATCGCGGTGATGTAACTATAGTGAGAGTAGATGTTGCTGATTTGGACAGAGTAAGGATAGGCCTCGATAACCTGGTTGTTCCCCAGATAAATCGCAACATGGCCGGTATAGAAGACAAGGTCGCCGCGCTCGAGGTCGCCATAGCTGATGGCCTGGAGGCGCCCGTCGGCGGACAGGTCGCTGGCATAGTGGTCGTGGCCGGGCGTGTTGTAGTGGTCGTAGGGGTCGTAGTCGGTGCCCAGGTCCATACCGGTGGCGTAGAGGCACTGCAGGACCAGGCCGGCGCAGTCGACGCCGACACCCGGGGCAAGCGCGTAGTCCCATACGTAGGGGGTGCCGAGGTACTCGTAGGCGCGTGCGATGAAGGCCTCGATGCAGTCGCTGCGCGTGGCCCAGATGCCGATGCGCGAGGGGGTGACGTAGTCGAAGCCCGTGCCGTACATCCAGTCGGGGAGGCGGACGTCGCGGGTGCTCACCTGGAAGAAGCCCGCCGGGTTCTGCCAGCCGCCCTTGAGGATGGTCCCGTCGTAGCTGTCAATCTGGTACCAGGTCCCGTTGATGGACTGGTCGCCAAAGGCCATGTGGCCGCTCGCGTCGTAGTAAACGGTCTTGTAGCCGAGGTCGACGAAGTCGGCGTGGGCCATGGCCCCGTTGTAGGTGTCGAAGTAATACCAATTGCCGGCGACGTTGCGCTCGCCGGTGACCATGGCGCCGCTCGTGTCGTAGTAGACGGTCTTGGCCCCGGTATAATCCTTCAGTTCCTGGAAGGCCGATTTGAGCATCGCGCCGTTCTCGGTGACAAAGTAGCGCCATGCGTCGGATACCTGCTTCTCACCGAACACCATGAGGCCGTCCTCGTCGTAATAGACGGTCTTGGACCCCATGAAGTCGGTGAGGTTCTTGAAGGCCGAGAGGGCCTCGGCGCCGCGCGTGGTGTCGAAGTAGCGCCACTTCATGTCGCCGAAGTTGTACTCGCCCGTGACCATGACGCCCTTCGCGTCGTAATACACGGTCTTCTCGCCTGCATAGTCCTTGAGCTTGACAAACTTGCTCTGGGCCATCGCGCCGTTATCGGCGGGGTCGTAGTAGGTCCAGTTGCCCTTCTCGTCCATGCGCTCGCCGGTGAAGAGGGCGCCCGACTTGGTGTCGAAGTAGTACTGCTTGCCGTCGATGGTCTGGGCGCCCGTGACCTTTTTGCCCGACTTATCGTAGTAGTAGGTGACGCCCCCCTCGGTCTGCCAGCCGGTCTTGGTTGCGGCAGGCTCGGACTCGTCAGGTTTGGTAGAGGTACCCGTGTCGCCGGCGGTCGAGGAGCCCTTGGAGACGACGCCGTCCTCGGATGAGGCGGCGTCCCCGGCTGCAGAGCTATCCTTGGCGGCAGAGGATGCGGAAGTGGCATATGCTGCTGTGGCTGTCTCCAGCGGGGTGGCGACATCGGGGGCGAGCACCGCATCCGACGCAGTGATGGCATCCGCGACCTGCGAGGAGGTTGCATCAATCCCGGTGGGCTCGGTGGTGGGCTCGGCGGGCTCGGTGGGCTCGGCAGGCTCGGCCGACTCGACGGGCTCGATGAGCTCTGCCGTCTCGGCGGACTCGGCCGCCTCGGTCTCTGCGACAGCCGCGGACTCCTGAGCAGACGCGCCGTCTATCGTCGCGGAGCTGTCTACCTGGGCAGGGACGTCCTGGGAAGCCTGGTCTTGCGCGGTGTCGGCGGCCTCGTCGGCGCCATCGGCGGACACAGTGCTATCGGCCTCCGCAGGGTCAGCCTCCGAGGTGGTGTCGCCGGTCTCCGCAGGGCTGGCCTCCAAGGTGGTGCCGCCAGCCTCCACAGGGCTGGCCTCCAAGGCAGTGCCGCCAGCCTCCACAAGGCTGGCCTCCAGGACGGCATCCGCCTGCCCGGCCTCGTCGGCGGCGCCGTCGGCCTTTGCGGGAGCGGCCTGCGGGGTGGCGTCGCCCGATACAGCGTCGCCTGACGCATCCTCGCCCGCCGACTCAAGAACGGGCTCGGCATCCTGGTCCACCGCGGGCGCCGGCTCGCTGGGGGCAACCTGCCCCGCGTCACCGTCCTGCAGGGTCTCGGAATCCTGGGCCGCCGGGGCCTCGGGGGTCAGGGCCGCGGCGGCAGTCACGTTCTGCGCGGACCCATCCTCGGTCGCGAGCGCGGGCAGGATCGCAGCGCCGAGCGTGACCGAGCTGGCGAGGGCGAGAGAGAGAAAGGTGCGGGTTCCCATGCGGTACGACAAGAGGTACTCCCATCACGGCGGTAGTTGACAACAAAAAAACAATAAACCCCCGATAATGGACCCGACAATAAAAATAGACCCACCTTTGAAACCATATGTCTGGCGACAGGCACAGGGGTGGTGTCCCTTGATTCTCGTCCGGGATGGGGCCGGGCTAGGATGCGAGATGCCTCGTGACCCCGAACCAGACCAGGTCAGCTAGGGTGCAGGATGCCTCGTGACCCCGAACCAGACCAGGTCGGCAAAGGTCCCGTCCGGCCTGCGGACCTGCTCGGGGGAGCAGCCCTCACGGACGAACCCGGCCTTCTCGTAAAAGCGGATAGCCCGGGCGTTCGTGGCAAGGACGTTGAGATAGACCCGATGGAGCCCGAGCTCGTCAAACGCGAATCTCAGTAGGTCGCACGTGCCTTGCAGGGCGGCTCCCGTCCCGTGCGCCTTGGCTCGCGTGACGACGGCGTACTCAGCGTTGAGGTTGCGCCGGTCGATGTGCTTGAGGCTCACGGTGCCCAGGTACTCGTCGGTCTTTGGGTCGGCGATGGCCAGATGCAGGCTCTCGGCTCGGGATGGGTCCGCCGCCCCCCCCGCAGCCCTTGCGATGAAGGCCTCCACGTCCTGTCTGGTCATATTGGCGAAATCGGCCTGGAAGCAGGCTGCGATTGCGGGGTCGCGCATCCATTCGAGCATGGGCTCCGCGTCGTTTTGCCCAAGGCCGCGCAGGGTGCCGTAGCGAAGGGTCTGGGAACCGGTCCGGCTGGCCACCTGGAGTACCCCCTGACCGCCAGAGCCGGGGCGATACCCGTTGAGGGCTGCGATGACCGCGTCGATGTGCTCCTCGGGCATGCCGCAATAGATAGGCAGGCTCAGCTCGGTGGCGGCCATGCGGTCGGTCACGGGCAGGTCCACCTGGGTGAAAGCCCTTCCGGCATAGCACTGCGAGCGGAAGGGAGGGATGGGGTAGTGCACCTGGGTGTGGACGCCCTGGCTCTCCAGATGAGCGCGCAGGTCGTCGCGGGTCTCGCAGAGGACGGGGAAGATGTGCCAGACGTCGGTCGCCTGCGGGCGGACGTGCGGCAGGGTTATGGCAGGGTTTGAGACCTCGTCCAGGTAGCGCTGGGCGATGCGGGCGCGCTCGGCCGTCGTCTCGCCAACATGCGAGAGGCTGACGCGCAGCAGGGCCGCCTGGACCTCGTCCATGCGCGAGTTGGTGCCGGTCGTCTCGTTCACGTACTTTGTGCGGCTGCCGTAGTTGCGCAACGCGCGTACGCGCCGGTCAACCTCGGCATTGTTGGTGACGACCGCGCCGGCGTCGCCAAAGGCGCCGATGGGCTTGGTGGGATAGAAGCTGAAGCAGGAGACATCGCCCCAGGTACCGCCCAGCCTGCCTGCAAAGGAGGCCCCATGGGACTGGGCGCAGTCCTCCACGAGGGCGATGGCGTGGGCGTCGCAGATGGCGCGCAGGGTCCGCAGGTCGCAGCACTGCCCGTAGAGGTTGGTGGTGAGCACGGCGGCCGTGCGCGGGGTGATGGCGGCCTCGACCTTGGACTCGTCCAGCTCAAAGTACTCGTTGCAGTCGACAAAGACCGGGGTAGCGCCATTCTCGGTCACGGCGAGCACTGTGGCAATGTAGCTGTTGCCCGCCACGATGACCTCGTCACCGGCGCCTATGCCCAGGGCGCGCAGGGCCAGGGTGAGGGCGTCCTGGCCGCAGCCCACGCCGGCACAGTGGCCCATGCCGAGGAAGGAGGCGAACTCGCGCTCAAAGGCCTCGCCCTCTTTTCCGAGGATGTACCAGCCGGACCGCAGGACGCGCAGGGCGGCCTCCTCGTATTCCCGCTGGTGCCGCCCAAAGGCGAGGCGGAGGTCGGAAAAGGGGACGTTGGCAGCGAGGTCACTCATGGGCGCCCGCTCCCTTGACACCGTGCCCGGCCTGTTGGGAGAGGCCGCGCGCGACCCGTGCAGATATGGCACGCTGGAATTCTCCGTAATTGCGGATATAGTCATCCTCATTGTAATAATCGGAAGCAGCAACGTGAAGAATCGAATCTTCACCATGCCATTTCATGCTATGCCACACGTAGGGACCGACGATGAGCCCCAAGGATGGGCGGTCGAGGAGGACGCTCTCGCGGTGGTCGCCGTCGTCGAGCAGGACCTCGACGCAGCCGTGGGGGCAGACAAGCAGCTGCCAGAGGGCCCGGTGGGCGTGGGCGCCGCGCTCGACGCCGTCCGCAACCCCGTAGGTGTAATAAACGCGGCGGATGCCGAAGGGTATGTCTCGGTCGGCCTCGAAGAAGGAGAGGCTTCCCTTGCCGTCCGAGGGTATGGTCCTAATCTTGATCGTCTCTACGTTGTTCATGTCTTCTTCCGTGGTGGGTGCCTGCCTCTCTGGCCTAGGTGGCAGGCGCTCTGGGTGGCTGTGCCGCTAGGCGATGAGATGGCCGTCCCAGGTGTCGAAGCGGCGCGTCTGCCCGTCGATGGTGACCGTGCCCATCGCCATGGTTCCGTCGGCCAGGTAGTAGACCCTCTTACTGCTGCTCACGTAGGTCAGGTCCACCCAGCCGGTCGCTGCCGCCCCGCCCTGCTCGGGGTCGAAGTAGTACCACTTGCCGTCGAGGTTCTTCTCGCCCATCGTCAGGTGCCCGTCCCAGCTGTCGAGATAGTAAAGGCGGCCGCCGATGGTTTGAAGCCCGAACAGCATCTGCCCGCTGGAGTTGTAGTAGACGGTCTTGTAGCCAATCCAGGTGAGGCCGGTGGCCATGTGGCCGTCCCAGCCGTCAAAGTAGTACCAGTCGCCGTCGATGTGGCGCTCCTCGCCAAGCACCATCTTGCCGTCCGCGTCGTAGTAGACCCACTTGTAGCCCAGGTCGGTCAGGCCCGTGTGCATGTGGCCGTCCCAGCCGTCAAAGTAGTACCAGGCCCCGTCGATGTAGCGCTCCTGCCCCAGGACCATCCTGCCTTCTGTGTCGTAGTAGACCGTGCGGCCGTCGGCCAGGCCGGTGAAGCCCGTGGCATAGGAGCCGTCGGGGCACACGTAGTACCAGTTGCCGTCGATGAGCCGCTCCTCCCCACCGGCTTGCGACAGGGCCTCGGACCAGCAGGCTAGGATGGCGTCGGCGTCGGCCTCGCCCATGAGCTTCTGCCAGGCGGGGTCTGAGAGCTTGGCGGCGTCGCTGGCGTTGCTGACAAAGGCGTGCTCGACCACGACGGACGGGATGCCGAACTCGCGGGGATGCCTGATAAGGGCGTAGTAGTCGCCCTCGCTTTGGTCAGGATAGGACTCGTCCTCGTCATAGGGCGGGTTGTGGACGATGGCGCCGCGGTTGGTGAGGCCCAAGGACGTGAGCCTGTCGATAATCTCCTGGGCTAGGCCCTGGCCTTGGCGGACGGTCTCGGCCCATTTCCATGTGCTTGTGGGGTTGGGGTAGTAGACCTCGCAGCCGTTGGCCGTCTCGACGCTGGCCCAGTTGTTGTGGATGCTCACATAGACGTCGGCGTTGTTGTCGCGGGCGACGTAGGCGCGCTCCCACAGGTCGCTTTTGACGTTGCCCTCCACGAGGGAGTAGTCGCCCGTGCGGGTGAGGACGACGTGCACGCGGGGGTTCTGCTCGAGCTTGGCCTTGCAATAGAGGGCGATGGCCAGGTTCACGTCCTTCTCGTCGATGCCAAAGCCACTGGAACCGGGGTCGCTGCCGCCATGGCCGGGGTCGAGGCAGACCGTCAGGATGCCGTCGGCGCCCAGCGTAAAGACGGCGCTGGTGGCCGTGGCCAGCGAGGACTCGAGGCTGCCGTTCTCGACGGCGCCTCCGTCGGTGGCCGCGTAGGAAGTGCCGCCGGCGTCCGTGGAGGTAGTCCTGGCAGAGAAGGCTGAGGCTGTCGAGGCGCCTGCATAGACCGCGGAAAACGTGCAGGCGGAGCCGTCGCCGACCAGGTCGACGGAGAAGCTCGCGCCGCCCACGGTGAGGTCCATGCTCACAATGCGGAAGCTGTCGGCCGTCTCGGGTGCGAACTGGAAGAGGACCGCCCCGCTGGTGACGGCCGACGCGGCGGTGGCGTGGTCGGTGCCGGTGGATTCCGAGACCCAGTGCAGGGTCGCGTCGGAGATGGCGAGGTCCGCGTCGTCGAAAACGACGGCGACGCTCTGGGTGGCGCCCACCTCTACCTGCGCCAGGTCCAGGTAGAC
>CAZEAF010000028.1:0-18566 GCA_964510125.1 uncultured Coriobacteriaceae bacterium | reverse complement strand
CAAGACCTACAAGACCGCCGGCCAGATTTACAAGGAGGAGGCCGAGCCCTGGACCCTGGAGCACACCGAGGAGGTCTGCTGGGTCCCCGCCGACCGCAATGAGGCTGCCATCCGCCTGTACACCCACGCCGATGACGAGGGCACCTGCTACGAGCACACCGCTGGCATCGCCGACGGCCTCGCCTCGGATATGACCGAGTCCGCCTCCCAGGTGCCGCTGGGCTGCATGGGCCTGGACGCCATCATGGGCTACGTCAACAAGCCCGGCTGCACCATGACCCAGAAGGGCGCCTCCGGCTACTTCACCGAGTACAGCGACACCGGCGAGTCCAAGATTGTCCGCCCGAAGACCTACTTCAACGGCTTTGGCGGCATGTTCTCCGACATGTACGGCATCGGCGCCGTCGTCGGCATGTCCGACGCGCAGAACGAGGCCCGCATCAAGGCGCTCGGCGAGGCCGAGGGCTCCCAGCAGGAGCTGGCCAACCAGCTGCTGGTCGACCGCATCGGCATGAAGGACCACAAGGGTCTCTACACCTGGTGCCACAGCCACATCCCCAGCGTCCGCGAAGCCATCGCGACCGGCGAGCCCTTCAAGCCGCGCGTGTGGTTCGACATGTCCGGCAACAAGCTGGCCGTGCTCGGCAACGCCCAGTCCTGGTACGACGTCTTCCCCGAGGTCGACTTCTGCATCGGCCAGTACCCGATGCTGACCTCCTTCCACATCGAGGAAGCCGACCTGGTCTTCCCCGTGCGCGAGTGGCTCGAGGAGCCCATGGTCAACATGACCCAGCTCAACACCCAGTGGCTGCAGAACGAGTGCACCCACATCGGCGAGACCGTCTCGCACTCCATCCCGGCCGCCCAGGTCATCAAGCGCTATCAGGAGAAGTACGGCGACCTGCCCGGCCTCAAGCCCGGCTACATCGGCAACACCACCGAGGCCGAGGTCAAGCAGTCCGTGGCCGACACCCTGGGCGCCCCCGACTGGGACACCCTGCAGAAGGACACGGACAAGTACGTGCCGTGCGTGACCCCCGTGGACGAGTACTTCCAGTACGACCAGCAGCTTGCGGAAGCCGACGACGGCCTGCCCATGGGCTTTGCCACCGAAAGCCGCAAGTTCGAGGTCTACTGCACCCTGCTGCTCAAGATGTCCCGCACCGGCTACCCCTTCTGCTACCCCAAGCCGCAGGAGGCCTGCGACGACTACTCGCCCATCTGCAAGTTCATCGAGCCGTGCGAGAGCCCGTACTCCGAGTCCGAGCAGCAGCTGGCCGACCGCGACGAGTACCCCTTCATCCTCACGTCCGGCCGCGTGCCCCACTTCCACCACGGCACCATGCGCCACTCCGCCTTTGCCCGCGAGCTCTTCCCGACCGCCCAGATTCACATCAACCCGGCCGATGCCGAGGAGCTGGGCCTGCAGACCAACGACTGGGTCAAGATTACCAGCCGCCGCGGCACCACGAACGCCCGCGCCCTGGTCACCGAGGCCGTGGCCCCCAAGACGGTCTGGATGGAGCGCTTCTGGAACCCGGAGTGCTACGACGACTCGCAGCAGAAGCAGACCGGCGGCTGGCGCGAGGAGAACGTCAACATACTGACCAAGAACAGCGCCCCGTTCAACGAGGTGTTCGGCTCCTACACCAACCGTGGCTTCACGGTCAAGCTCGAGAAGGGCGAGCGTCCCGAGGGCGTCTGGGTCGAGCCCGAGGAGTTCAAGCCCTTCCTGCCGACGCTCCAGTCCGAGCCGAGAACTGAGGATGTGTTCTAACCATGAGAAACTGCCTTGTTGTTGATCTTGACCGCTGCACGGGTTGCGACTCCTGCATCGTCGCCTGCAAGCACGAGAACGGCGTGGCCCTGGGCGTCTACTGGAACCACGTCATCCCCATGGGCCCCTACGGGACCTACCCCGACATCGAGCAGTACTGGCTGCCGACCCAGTGCCAGCAGTGCGTCAACGCCCCCTGCATCGAGGTCTGCCCCACGGGCGCGAGCCAGCGCAACGCGGTGACCGGCGCCGTCATCGTGGACAAGGACCAGTGCATCGGCTGCCAGAACTGCATGACCGCCTGCCCCTACGGCGCCCGCACCTACGTCGAGGCCGAGAACATCGTCGAGAAGTGCACCCTGTGCAGCCAGCGCACCGAGCAGGGCGAGGATCCGGCCTGCGTGCACAACTGCTGCACCGGCGCCCGTATCTACGGCGACCTGGACGACCCGGAGTCCGAGGCCTCCAAGGCCGTCGCCGCCGCCGAGGCCAATGAGGCAGGCTCGACCCACCGCCTGCCTGACTCGTTCGGCGCCGAGCCCTCGACGGTCTACATCCTGTCGGGCAAGATTGCCCAGTGGAGGGACCCGGAGTAGTGTCTCGCCGGCCGCCGCTCGTCGCGATTGCTGCGGCCAGCGGCGGCCCCCATACCCTTGCGTCAAGGGGCGTCATGCGGTAAAAACGCAGGCGAACCTAGGTTTTGACAAACGTGGGACATCGATTGCGGCCGCCGTCCGAGCCACGGCGGCCGCCTTTGGGGAGGGGAAGCGCCATGCCGAAGAGTACGACCAGCGCCACCGCGCAGGGTGCCGAGGGAGCCGCCGATACGGCCCAGATGCCGGATGCCGGGACGCTGGCGCAGATTGACGCCGCGCTTGACGGCAGGGCGGCCTTCTACCGCATGCTCTCCTCCCTTTTCTGGAAGACCCTCACGCCCGAGCAGATTGAGTCCCTGGCAACCATCGACCTCGATAAATATGCCGAGATGGGCGACGAGTTTGCCGATGGCATCAATGACATCAAGCGCTACCTCAACAAGCGCAACACCGGCACCCGCGAGGAGCTGGCCGAGGACTTCACCGGCACCTTCGTGGGCACCAAGACCTTCAAGGGCCGCACGGCCACGCCCTACAAGTCGGTCTTTACCAGCGAGGACGGCAGAATCTACCAAGAGGGCTACCAGGAGGTCTTCACCGCCTTCAAAAAGGAGCGGGTCAAGATGGCCGAGGGCATGGACTGGCCCGACGACCACATCTCCTTCATGTGCCAGTTCCTGGCCCTGCTTTCCGACCGGGCAAAGGCTGCTCTGGCTCAGGGAGACGCGGCGGGCGCGGCCCGTGAGCTGGCTTGCTCGCGCGACTTCTTGCAGCGTCACATCCTGTCCTGGTGGGACCGGCTCGTGGACGTCGCCAACGACATCTGCAAGACCCGCTTCTACCGGGGTGTGCTCAAGATTTCGACCGCCTTCTTCGCCCTAGACGACCAGACGTTGGCTGACATGCTGGATGAGCTGGGAGCCAAGGCCGCGCGCCCCTAGGTGGCGTTTTCCGAGTCCAAAAACTTCCTCGGACCGCCGTATACTGTGAGCCGTTCGGGGCAAGGAGACCTGACGGAGACATCGGAACAGGGCGGGGGAGTTTTTTATGGCGAGGAGGGACGCCAGCACACCCGGGGGGACATGTGGGAAAAGGACGGGCGAGGCCCTCATAGAGGCCTTGCTGGCCGCCTGGCCTTCACTTCCCTGCATGGCGTTTGGCCTGGTGAGCTGCTGGGTCGCGCTGTCATGTAGCGGCTCCACCTGGCTTTCGCTGGGGGCGGAGACCAACACAGATAACCTCACGGTCATGCTTGTCGCCACCGGCGTTCTGGAGGCGGTGGTCATGGTCTGCGCGGCGCTGCTGGCCGGCAAGACCAAGGCAGTCACCTTCTTTGAGAGCAAGCGCACGGTGCTGGGGGCGGGCCTTGTCTGTAGCCTGGCCAGCCTGGTCATCATCGCCATCGGCCCCTACTACCTGGGGCCCGCGCTCGACGCCTTGACTCCCGAGGCGCCGCGGCTGGCCTCTCTGCTCGTTTTCTGGTTCTGTGCGGCCCTAATCGGCGCCGGCCTCGGCCTTATCCTTTTGCGCTGCAGTGCCCTGTTCGGCGCGCTCGCGCCTCGCCGCGCCATCCTCAACGTAGCCATGTCCGAGCTGCTGGCGGCTGCCGTCTACTTTGGCGTCGTAGCCTGTTCTGCCTGGGAGCCTGTGGCGGGCGGCCCCTCGGGGGCAGGCATCATCGCCTTCGTCGTCCTCCCCCTGCTGGCGGCGGTCATGGCCTGTCTGGTCCCAATCCCCGGGCTGGGGGACAAGGCCGAGCAGGACGGACGGGGCGGCGGCGAGACCAAGCGGCGCCCTGGTTTTACCGGCGCGCGCCGCCTGCCCGGCTCCTTTTGGCGGCTGGCCGCCCTGTCCTTCATCCTGGCTTTTGGCACGTCCGCCCTGCGCGCCTCCGTCGCGGCTAGCCACGAGCTGGCGTCCTCTCAGGAAGGCGCCATCGTGCTCATTCTTCTTCGGGTGGCGCTGGCCTGCGCCTTTGTGTTCGTGGCTCTGCGCATAGCCTCCCAGGACAGCGTGAGCCTGGGGCGCATCATGAGCCTGGCGGGCGTCGTCGCTGGCTCCATCATTGCCGCCGCGGCGGCCCTGGGCGGCCTCACCGGTTTTTGGAGCGAGCTGGTGTACTTTGCCGGCGTCCTCTTTGGCCTGGTCTTTTGGTGCCTGCTCGCCCTGATTGTCAAGCAAAAGGGCATCTCGCCCCTCATCGTCTTTGGTTGGGGGCGTGGCCTCTACGTGCTGGGAGACGCCTTGGGCTGCGCCCTGGGCGGCTGGGTCCTGCCTGGGGTCGTCAGTCACTCCACAGTGATTGACGTGACCATAGCCGTCGTCATGGTCGTGGCGTCCCTCATCCTTTTCGGCGAGCGCGACTACGAGCGCCTTTTCTCCCCCATCGACGAGAGCGAGCTGTCCCTGTCCGACCTCTTTGGGATTGACACGGCCTCGGACGCGGGCTGCGACGACAAGGCGGGCAGCGAGCACGCGGCTCATTTCCGCAGGGCCATCGCCTGGCGGGCCGACCAGGGGTGCCTGTCTGCACGCGAGACCGACGTCTTCCGCCTGCTGGCCATGGGCTACGGGAGCGACCGCATAGCCAGCGAGCTGGGCGTGGCTGTGAACACCGTGCGCGTCCACACCCACAACGTCTACGTCAAGCTTGGCGTCCACTCCCGCGACGAGCTCATGACCCTCGCTGACCGCGACGTGGCCCACCTGGACCAGCTCGACTAGCCCTTCCGCCTGCGGGCCAGATGATGCCGTCTCCCAAATTTCTCCCCATGCTGTGGCCAAATCGGCCCGCTCGCGGGCTTATGTGCCGCTGCCTGCGCAACCCTGTGATAATCTATGCAAAATGGTGGGAATACTTCTGAGGAATTCCAACAAGCATGCCCCGTGAGGCGGGGATCTCGGTCACCCCACGCCTTGGAGCGAAAGGAACGCAGCATATGATCGTACAGGACTTCACGCCGCGGGGCGTGTGCGCGCGCAACATCCACGTCGAGCTGAGCGACGACGGCAAGACCATCGAGGACGTCAGCTTCTTCGGTGGCTGCAACGGCAATCTCAAGGCCATCGGCAAGCTGGTCAAGGGCATGCCCACTGACAAGGTGGTCGAACTACTGCAGGGCAACACCTGCGGCCCCCGTCCCACCTCGTGTGCCGACCAGCTCACCATCGCCTTGCGTCAGGCGGAGGCGCAGGCGCGCATGTAAGGAAAGAGGCCCGCACCATGTTGGTATCCACCAAGGGGCGTTATGCCCTGCGAATGATGATCGACATCGCGCGCCAGCCGAGCGACCGCCGTGTCTCCCTGCGCGAGATTGGCGAGCGCCAGGGCATCTCGGCCAAGTACCTGGAGCAGCTGGCCCGCCTCTTGTGCGCCCAAGGCCTGCTCGTGGGCTCGCGTGGCCAGGGCGGCGGCTACACGCTGCCCCGTAAACCCGAGGAGATTCTGGCCGGAGACATCATCCGCGCCACCGAGGGCACGGTCTCGCCTGTGGCCTGCCTGGCCCGCACCGACGCCACCTGCCCCCGCGCCTCCCACTGCGAGACCAACCCCTTCTGGCGCGGCCTCGAGGAGGTCATCGCCAACTACGTGGACAGCTTCACCCTGGCCGACCTGGTGGCCTCGCAGAAGAGCGACGAGGTCGTCCCCGGCCCCTGCATGAGTTACGTGCCCAGCATCGGAACGCGTGCCTGACATGGCCCGCAGGCCTGCCCAGACACCCGACCTCCTGCCGGGCGACGGTGTGCTGACCGGCCCGCCTATGGCCACCCGCCGCGAGTTCGCCGCCGCCGCGGCAGCCACGGCCGCCGCTGCCGCCCTGGGCGCCAAGGCCACCGAGACGGCCCTGGCTCAGGAGGACGGCGAGGGGACCGGCTCTGCCTCCGCCGACGGCGACGAGGGTGCGGCCTCCTCCTCGGCCGACGGGGACGCCGCCTCCGCGACCCAGACCGAGGTTGACCAGGTGACCAACGCCCTGGGCTTCGAGGACCTCACCCAGACCCAGACCTACACCCCCTGGGCCACCTTCGAGCTGCCGCTGGGCTCCATGGTACGGGCTGACTGCGCCGGCCGCCTGGCCATCCTCAAGACAAACGACGTCGCCCGCCCCCTCACCTTGATTCAGGTCCTCGACGTGACGAGCGGCGAGGTCACCACAGTGCTCGAGCAGGCCGTGTCCGGCGACGACTACTCCCCCAGCGAGTGCCGCGTCACCGACAGCATCATCGTCTGGGTCGAGATTGACAACGCCACCGACGCCTGGGCCCTCTACGCGGCACCCTTCACGGGCGGGGCCCTGGACCCCAGCTCCTCCTCCATCTGCGAGCTGGCCGAAGGCGACGCCGACTGGCTGCCCCCCCAACCCGCCGTTTACGAGAGCACAGTCGTCTGGCAGCTCATGCCCGACCCCTCCGGCCCCTATGTGACCCAGAGCTCGCAGGCCTTCCGCTGGCGCCTGGGCGAGGGGGAGGCCACGCTGATTTGGACCTCGCCGGGCCGCTTCGGCTGCGCCCCCTCCATCAGTGCGGGCGTCCTCACCATCGCCCCGCGCGTCAACGCCAGCAGCGGCGTCTACTACGGCGTGACGTCGGTGGACCTGGCCAGCGGCGAACAGCTGGACCAGTACGTCCTGCCCGTCTCAGTCAGCCCCTTCATGGCCACGACCCTGGGCGGCAAGCTGGCCTTTTCCATTGAGGCCAACTATGGCTACGGCGGCACCTTCGGCTCTATGGGCTACCTGGTGGGCAGGGGCGCGGGCGACGAGCCCTTCCTCTCCCTGCCCCTCGAGCCCTCGGCCCAGGTCTGCCGGGTGGCCGGCTGTTACATCATGCGCAGCCAGCTTTCCTATTACGTCATCGACCCCGAGAAAAAGACCCTGGCGCGCATCTACGCTGCCAACAACTGCAACGACTTCGGCGACTATCCGGCCAGCTCGGGCGACGTCACCCTCTTCGTCACCTTTGCCACCATCAAGGACGTGGAGTCCAACATGCCCAAGAACGTCCTGGTGCGCATCTACACGCTCAGGTAGCGCAGGCGCGGCCGGATTGCGCGGGCCACGGTCCTGTCGGCCGAATCCCGCAGGCTGCGGTCCTGCACCCATCCCGAGGCGGTCCGCGCCCAGCGGCAGCCGCCGCCGGGAAGGCCCCTCTGGGCGAATTCTCCCGGGCGGGTATCATTTTCCAGGGCAATGGGGTAAAATATGAAGAATGCGTATGTACTGTGTGAAGCAGTGCAGGCAACACAGGCAACCACGCGGGCAGACAGGCGTGTGGGGCTCGCGATTTGACCGGCGTACAAGTCGATGCATGCAAGGAGGGCGCAATGCCACAGGATTCCCGCAGGATTCTCCTCGTCGAGGACGAAAAGGCGATTCGAGACGCTGTCACGGCTTATCTCGAGCGCGACAACTATTCGGTCGTAGGCGTGGGCGACGGCCAGAGCGCCGTCGAGGAGTTTGAGCGCCGTCAGTTCGACCTGGTCATCCTCGACCTCATGCTGCCCAAGCTCTCGGGCGAGCGTGTCTGCCGTGCCATCCGTGACATCTCCGACGTCCCGATTATCATGCTCACCGCCAAGGGCGAAGTCGAGGACCGCATCATCGGCCTCGAGCTCGGCGCCGACGACTACCTCGTCAAGCCCTTCTCCCCGCGCGAGCTCGTCGCCCGCGTGCGCGCCCTGCTCCGCCGGACCCATCTGGACGCCGAGCCCCAGCTCGAGGTGCTCGACTTCGGCGACCTCAAGATTGACGTATCGGGCCACAAGGTCGAGGTTGACGGCCGCGAAATCAACCTCACCGCATCCGAGTTCAAGCTGCTCACGACCCTCGCTCGCTACCCGGGCCGCGTCTACACCCGCATGGAGTTGGTCGAGAAGGTCCTGGGCTATGACTTCGAGGGCTACGAGCGCACCATCGACTCGCACGTCAAGAACCTCCGCGCCAAGCTGGGCGATGACCCCCGCCATCCCAAGTGGCTCTACACCGTGCACGGCGTGGGCTACCGCTTCGAGGCCCCTAAGAAGGATAAACCCGAGGCTGAGGACGGCAAGGCAGAGGCCAAGGCCGAGTAAGCCCAATCTGCCGCTTGCGGCCTTGGCGGATTCCAGAGTTTGTCGGCGTCTGCCAAGGCGCACCGGCGGAGGTGATGTTCGTGTCGAGCGAGTCAGATGTGACAGGCAGCGCAATTGTCGCAGGTGCAAGCAGGGGAGAGACAGCCGGTGAGGCCGCCTCTCCCCTGTACTGCGCCGGCGCCGGCGCGCGGAAGCCCAAGGCCGCCCGGGCGCACAAGGCCAAGGCAGACGGCCCGAGCAAAGGCCACCGCCTCACGCTGACCTTCCGCGCCAAGGTGGCCCTGTCCTTCGTGGGCGTCACACTCGTCACCACCCTCTTGCTCATCTGCGCCCTCACCATCGTGTGGAACAGCCAGTTCTCCCGCTACACCCGCGAGAACATGGAGAACGTCGCCCAGAGCGCCTCCACAGCCCTGGCCAACGAATACGACCAGCGGGGCTACTGGTCCACTTCGGGCCTGCGGGGCATCCTCTCCATCGACGACGTCTTCGACGGCCTAGGCCTGCAGGTGCTCAACGGGGGCGGCACCCTCATCTACGACAACACCTGGATTGGCGACTCGGACATCTCCCTGGCGCCCGACGAGTCCTCTATGGTGTCCAAGCCCATCATGAGCAGCGAGGGCAAGCAGGTAGGCACCATCAACGTTTGGGCCATGGGGTCTGACGTCCTGCTCACCCCGCGCGACATCAACTTCCGCACCTCGTCCCTCACCGGCATGCTGGTTACGGCCGGCGTGGCCCTGGTCCTGGCGTTCGTCCTCGGCCTGCTCTTCTCCCGCTGGCTCACCAGACCCCTCAAGCGCATCACCGTGGCGGCCGACGCCATCAAGGGCGGCGACCTCACGGCCCGCTCGGGCGTGCGCGGCCATGACGAGATAGGCAAGCTGGGCTCCACCTTCGACGACATGGCGGCCGAGTTCGAGAAAGACCGCGACCTGGAGAAGAAGCTCACGAACGACGTGGCCCACGAGCTGCGCACCCCCCTGCAGGCCATCATGGCCACGGTCGAGGCTATGCAGGACGGGATTATGCCCTGCGACGCCGAGCACCTGGCCGTCGTCGACTCCGAGGTCAAGCGCCTGTCCCGCCTGGTCAAGCAGATGCTGCACCTGTCCCGCCTGGAGAGCCGGTCGGTCGAGACCCACTTCATGCCCGTGGACGTCGTGGACTTCCTCTACGGCATCATCGCCTCCCGCGAGGCCGTCTTCAACAGCGCGGGCCTGGAGCTCACCTTCGAGAACCGCACCGGCGACGAGGAATTCGAGGCCGAAATCGACCCCGACCTCATCACCCAGGCCGTGTCCAACATCCTGCAGAACGCCAACCGCTACACGCCGGCGCCCGGCAAGGTCACCCTGGGCCTGGAGGGCGACGAAGACGAGGTCCGCATATCCGTGGCCGACACAGGTGTGGGCATCTCGCGCGAGAACATCCAGCGCGTCTTCATCCGCTTCTGGCGGGCGGACGAGAGCCGTACCTCCGCCACCTCTAAGGACGGCCTGGGCGTGGGACTGGCGGTGACCAAGGAGATTGTCGACCTGCACGGCGGACGCATCGACGTGGTCAGCGAGGTCGGCAAGGGCACCACCTTCACCCTGGTCTTGCCGCGCGCCCATGTGGAGCCCGAGGAAGAGGGGCAGGCCTGAGCCGGGACGGGGGCCTCGAGCAGGCTGCCAGGTGCGGGCGGTACGGGGGTCTTGAGCATAGGCGGTGTTGTTGTTCCGCCGTGCCCCCTGCGCCGCCTGCAAGAACGTAGAATGGGCCACATACTGGCAAGCCGAGAGGAGCACAACGTGTCTGACATCGCCAAGCGTCCCGATTCCAAAGGCAAGGTCCGCGACATCTACGATTTGGGCGACCGCCTGCTGATGGTGGCCACGGACCGCATCAGCGCCTTCGACTACATCCTCAAGGACGAGATTCCCCACAAGGGCCAGGTGCTGACCCAGCTCTCGCGCTTCTGGTTCGAGAAATTCGCCGACCTGGTGCCCAACCACATGCTGTCCTGCGCCACGGCCGACCTTCCCGGGGAGTTCGCCCAGTACGCCGACTACCTGGCTGGCCGCATGATGATTGTCAAGAAGGCACAGCCGGTTCTTGTCGAGTGCATCGTCCGGGGCTACCTCACCGGCAGCGGCAAGAAGTCCTACGACGAGGACGGCACCGTCTGCGGCATCAAGCTGCCCGCGGGCTTGGTCGAGGCCTCCAAGCTGCCCGAGCCCATCTTCACCCCGTCCACCAAGGCCGCCATCGGCGAGCACGACGAGAACATCTCTTACGAGCGCCTGGTCGACCTGCACGGCGCCGAGCTGGCCTCCCAGCTGCGTGACCTCTCGCTCAGAATCTACCAGGCCGCAGCCGACTACGCGGCCACCCGCGGCATCATCGTCGCCGACACCAAGTTCGAGTTCGGCCTCATCGACGGCAGGCTCACCCTCATCGACGAGTGCATCACGCCCGACTCCTCCCGTTTCTGGCCGGCCAAGGGCTATGAGGAGGGCCGCGTGCAGGAGAGCTTCGACAAGCAGTTCGTGCGCGACTGGCTCAAGGCCAACTGGGACTTCCAGGGCGAGCCGCCGGCCCTGCCCGCCGAGGTCATCGAGAAGACTACCGAGAAGTACGTCGAGGCCTTTGAGCTGGTCTCCGGCCGCACGTTCGACCCGGCCCGCCGCGACTGAGGGACACAGGCTAAGGTGCCCTCAGGCAGCTGGGACAAGACATAGAGAGGAGCAAGTCGCAACATGGCGCGTCGCAACCCTATGAACGAACGCTACACATCTGACGAAAAGACCGGCGGAGCCACGCGCGGCGGTGCCACGTCGATGAAGCCTGCCAGCAAGGCGGGCGCCTCGGTGCGCGTGGAGTCAAAGAAGAAATCCACCGGCAACTCGCGGAGCCGCGCGGCCAGCATGCTCATGGGCAACAACTCCAAGAGCAAGGAGGAGAAGAAGGCCGAGCGTCAGAAGCGCCGCCAGGAGGAAGACACCCTCTTTACCGCCAGCTCCATCCTGGTGGAGAAGGACCCCGCCTACACCAAGTGGCGCCGCGTCTGGTGGGGCTGCCTGATCAGCGCCGTGGTCTTCACGGCCCTGTCCTGGGGCACCCTGTCCATGAGCCTCAACGATGTCGTCTCCATCGTCATCCTGGTGCTGGCCTACGGCACCATCATCGCAGCCTTGGTCATCGACCTGGGCCCGGTGCGCAAGCGCCGCAACGTGGCCCGCGGCAAGGTGGATGCCATGACCAAGAACCAGGTCGACCGCCTCATCACCGACTCCTACACCGAGCGCGAGGCCAAGTCCGTGGCCACCAAGGCCCGCAAGGCCGCCAAGAAGAATGGCCAGGACCCGCAGGCCGCCTACCAGAAGGCCTACGACGAGACCATAGCGGCCATCAAGGCTGGCACCTACAAGTCCGAGGCCGCCCAGGCCAGGGCCCGCGCCGAGGAGAAGAAGGCCGCAAAGGCCGCCGAGGCCGCCCAGGCCGCGAAGGAGAAAGGCCCGGGCATCCACCTGGGCAAGAGGACCAAGGAGGCGGCCCAGCAGGCCCGCGAGGCCAAGGCCGCCGTCCAAAAGATACAGGCGGACGCGGCCCAAAACGCCCAAAAGGCCCAGGCGGCCGGAGGCGCGTCCGCTGCCAAGCCCGACGCCGCCGGGACCTCCAAGCCCGCCGAGCCCGAGGAACCCCTCACGCCTGAGGAGGTTGCCCGCAGGGAGAAGGCGGCCAAGATTGCCCGCGAGTTCAACGAGTCCCGCCGGTCCAAGAGCTAGGTTACAAGCAGGAAAAAACGCGCCCGCATGTTGCTGAAATTGACATGCGGGCGCGTTGTTTTTCCTCGAGCTGGGTATGCTAGGGGTATCAGCATTTATGTGCCGTGTCCGCAGGCTCGCTTCCTTGCGGGCGGGGCGCGACAGCAGAAATGGGGGAAGCTATGCAGCTCTTTGGTTTTGAGGTTCCGGCACCGGTCTTCTGGGTGGTCCTCGCGATTATCATCATCGCCATCATCGCCATCATTGCCATCCCGATTTACAAGGGTTACAAGCAGGAGCTGGAGCGTCAGGCCAAGGCGGCCAAGAAGAAGACCGCCTCCAAGACCACCAGCAAGAAGAAATAGTAGCATGGGCGCAAGGACGTGGCCTCCAAGCTGCAACTTTGCGTCCAAACACGCTTTGAGTGCGTCCACGCGCGGCCCGTCGTGTGCGGGCCGCCTGTTGTAAAGGGGTCGAATCTCCGCCGATGTCCGTTGGCATAAGTATCCTCGTCTCGTTCCTTCTCATCCTCGCGAACGGCTACTTCTCCATGTCCGAGATGGCCCTGGTCAACGCGAGCAGGCCCTTGCTCGACCACGACGCCCAGGAAGGTGACAAGCGCGCCCAGCGGGTGGTGGACCTGCAGGCTGACTCCAACTCCTTCCTGGCCACCATCCAGGTCGTCATCACCCTCATGGGCTTCTTCGCCAGCGCCGCGGCCTCCACCAACCTGTCCGAGCCCCTGTGCGAATGGGTCGAGGGATTCGGCATCGGCTGGCTCACGGCGGCCGCCCCCGTGCTCGCCCCCATCGTCATCACGCTGATTGTGTCCTACGTGAGCATCGTCATCGGCGAGCTGGTGCCCAAGCAGATGGCCCTGTCCGACCCCGAGGCTAAGGCCCGCGCCGTGGCTCCCGTCGTCCAGAAGTGCCAGACCATCATGAAGCCCCTTGTGTGGCTGACCTCGGTCTCCGCCAAGGGTCTGGCCAAGCTCATGCAGGTCAAGCCGGCCGACGACTCCGTGTCCGAGGACGAAATCAAGTACATGGTGAGCGAGCAGGAGGACCTGTCTGACGCCGAGAAGCGCATGATTCACGATGTCTTCGACCTGGGCGACGCCATCGCCCGTGAGGTCATGGTTCCCCGCGTGGACGTGACGGCCGTGCAGGATACAGAGTCTATCCTCGAGGTTCTCAAGCTCATGAACGCCACCGGCTACTCCCGCATGCCTGTCTACCACGAGGACATCGACCAGGTCGTCGGCATCGTCAACATCAAGGACCTCATCAAGCCAGCCCTGGCCGACCCCGGCTGCACCGACGAGGTCAAAGAGTACGTGCGCGACGCCATCTTCGTCCCCGACACCAAGGACTTGGTGCCCCTCCTGTCCGAGATGAAGGCCCGCCACATGCAGATGGCCGTCATTGTGGACGAGTACGGCGGCACGGCTGGCATCGTCACCATCGAAGACATCGTCGAGGAGATTGTGGGCGAGATTGAGGACGAGTACGACCCCGACGACCGCCATATCGCCCGGATGAGCGACCGCGAGTGGATTGTGGAGGGCGCCTACCCGGTGGACGACGCCATCGAGCTGGGCTGGCCCATCGAGGGGTCCGACGAGTACGAGACCATCGCCGGCTGGCTCATGGACGAGCTAGACAAGCTGGCTGTTGTGGGCGATGTCTGCCGAGTGGACGGCTGGACCTTCCGCGTGCAGGCCATGGACGGCCGCCGCATCGCCCGGGTGGACGTCGTCGCCCCCGAGCCGGCGCCCGATGGTGAGGAGGATGCGGCTGCCAGCCTGCAGGATGCGCAGACGGACGGCTTGCGCTACGATGGAAAGATAGCGGTTGAAGGGCATTCCGGTGCCGACGGCAGGGACGAAGCGAAAAGGATGCGCGAATGAGCCTCTTTGAGATCGAGAAGATCACCGTAAAGCCGACGACGATGGTGGCGCGGGTCCGCCTTGCCGACGACGCCCCCCTCAAGACGAGCGAGGACATCGAGGCCACAAACCGCGTGTACGAGCTCCTGCCCAACATCGTCAATCACGCCTGCGTGTGCGACAAGGGCGACAGCTTGCGCGCCTCCATGGGCGACACCGAGCTGGCCCACGTCCTGGAGCATGTGGCCTTGGAGTTCCTGGCCCAGCTGGGCGTGACCGAGATTTCGTCCGGCCGCACCATCGACACGGACGACCCCCGTGTGTGGGACGTGGAGCTGACCTGTCCCGACGACGCCCTCACCCTGGGCGCCCTGTCCAGCGCCGTCTGGCTCATGACCTGGGCTTACAGCGGAGGCACCGGTCTCAAGCCTGGAGTTGAGCAGATTGTGGAGGGCCTGCGCGCCCTTGTGAAGAGCCTGCCTGCCGACGCAAAGACGGCAGACAAGGCCGCGGTCGGGGCATAAACAAATAACCATCATGACAGAAAGTGCGGCCTAAGCCTGGGGGTACGGGGCCGCGCGACGAGAGTCTGGAGGCACGTATGAGCAACGCGAAGGGTTATCTGGGGTTCATCGCCGGCGCGCTTGTCGGTGCGGCGATTGGCGCGGTGGCCGGCCTGCTGGCCGCACCGCGGTCCGGTGCCGAGACTCGCACCATGGTTGAGGAGGCCGCGACTGACGCCTGGGGTAACGTCGTGGACGCCTACGAGCAGGGCGCCAAGACCGTGAGCGAGCGTGTCAGCGAGTTCCGTCCCACCGTCGATGCCGCCACCGACGAGCTGCGCGAGAAGGTCGACCAGGCCCGCGCCCACATGGACGAGCTGCGCTCCTCGCTCAGCCAGAACGCCCAGCATGTCGCCGACGTCATTATCAGCGTCGACGAGGACGCCACGGTGGAGCCCGCCGAGGGTGGCGCGCAGGCCGCCGCGGCCGACCAGCCTGACGCCGACCAGCCGGCCTAAGGGCGCTCGGGCGTCGCGACAGAAACTCAGATTGGGAAATAACTGCAGGCAGGGGGCCTGAGCTCTATGCTCACCACACGAGAGATGCGAAGCGTCAAGGTCTACCGCAAGCCCAAGCCGGGCAAGGAGTTCACCAAAGACGGCCTCCCCCGGCGCGGGCACAAGATTGGCAAAATCTTCAAGACGGTCTTCGACCCTTCCGGCATGCGCGTGGTGGGCTTCATCGTCCGCCAGCCCGACCTGCTCTGGATGTTCAAGCGACCCGAGAAGTTCTTGGCCCTCGATGCCATGGAAGTGGACGACGGCGTGGCCCGCGCCACCATGGGCGGCAAGTCTTGGGACGACGCGGCCATCAAGCGCATGGGTATCGACTACGACAAGTGCATCATTTGGGAGGGCATGCCGGTCAAGACCACCGAGGGCGAGGAGATTGGCACTGTTGACGAGATTTCCTTTGACGAGAACACCGGCGAGATAGCCTCCTTCTTCCTCGACGATGGCGGCGTGGCCCGCGCCCTGGTCGGCGCGCTCGAGATTCCGACCGAGATGGTCAAGGGCTACCGGGCCAAGGACGGCTTGCTGGAGGTCCTGCCCGAGGCCGGCAAGTCGACGAGGCTCACCGGCGGCCTGGCAGCCAAGGCCGGCACCGCCACCGCCAAGGTGCAGATTTCTGCCAAGGAGGGGGCCCACAAGGCGGGGAAGGCCGCAGGCAAGGCGGCCGAGAAGGGCGCTGAGGGCGTGGGCAAGGCCATCGGCCGCGTGCAGCACATGGTGACCGACACGCGCGACGCCTTCAACGACGCCTCGGGCAAGGCCGAGGAGCGCGAGGCCGCCGCCAAGAAGGCCTCAGGTACCAGCTCGTCCGCCAAGTCCTCCTCGACCAAAAAAACCACGTCTGCCTCGGCCAAGGCCACGTCTTCGACCACCAAGAAAAAGACGGCCTCCACTGCCAAGGCCTCATCCTCCTCGGAAGGCAAAGGCAAGGACGCGGCTGCCGTCGTGGGTGAGCACCTCAAGGGCGCCACGACCATGTTCTCCAGCTTCAAGAAGGAGTTCGACAAGGCGTCCAAGGGCGAGTAGGCGTAAAGCGGCAGGCGGGGCCTCTCGGAGAGGACGGGGTCGCCTGCTTTCAAAACTGTACAAAGCCGTAAAAGAGACAAGCCCGCGGCCCTTCGGAGAAACGCCGCGGGCTTGTCGTATCTGCGGACAAATCATCAATAGTTTGTGCCGACTGGCAGCGAGGCCGGACGCTCATGCCGCCGTCGCGTATCGTTTATACGGTGCAATTACAGAGCCACCGTGCGAACATAGCAGCTCAAACGCAGCAAGAAGGCAGGTTGTGGCATGGGCACGTACAACGACCGATACCCCTCGAACCAGAGCCCCTACGCACAGGGTAACACGAGCCCCTACGCGCGCGGCGGCACAAGCCCCTACGCACGCAAAAGCGCGAGCCCCTACTCGAACGGTGGCACAAGCCCCTACGATTGCGACGACGACAGTCCCTCTGAGACCGCAGGTGCGAGCCGCGCCAACGCCAGGACAGGTCGCACTGTCAGCTCAAGGACGGGCCGCGCTGCCAACGCCAGGACAAGCCGCACTGTTAACCGTCCCACGGGCGTGAAACCGGTCACAGCCGGGGACTACGAGCGCGGCACCCTGGGTTACTCCTACCCGGATAGCTCGGGCAAGCCCAAAGGCACCTCCCGCCGTGGCTTTATCGCGGGTGCCGCACTGGCCGGCGCGGCAGCCCTCCTCGCCGTCGGCGGTGGCCTCTGGTGGACCCACCGGGCCGTCACCTGCGAGATCAACGGCAGTAAGCGCACCATCACCATCAACTCCACAACGCAGGACATCATCGACAAGGGCTACGCCAACCCGGCCTTTGGCAACCTGATTTCCATCCCCGACGCCGACGGCAACGTCGTCACGCTCACCCAGGGCGGCGGCAACTCCTACACCCTGACGGTGAACGGCGAGGAGGTGGACCCAACCGCCTACCGGGCCCAAGAAGGCGACACGCTGGTGTTTGCCAACGGCACCGACGTGACCGAAGGCGTTATCTACGACGACACCATCATCCCCTGTGGCCTCCAGTACACCGAGGACGGGATTTATCTCGCTACCATCGGCTACGTCCAGCAGTGGGGTAAGAATGGCATCTCCAGGGTGGAGACGGGCGAGGTCTCAAACCGCAGGACCGACCTCGGCATCATCCAGGAGACCCAGGACCTCATCGTCACCTACGGCGGCATCAACCCCGACGACGGCCGCATGCTCGTGGCCCTCACCTTCGACGACGGCCCGGCGACGACCTACACCCAGAAATACCTGGACATCCTCGCAGCTTATGGGGTTCGGGCGACCTTCTACATGCTGGGAGAGAACGTGGACATGTATCCCGACCTCGCCCGGGCTGTATACGAGGCCGGCCACCAGATTGGCTCCCACACCTACGGCCACGTCAACCTGCTCGCGCAGGACGACGCCACCGTCGCCAGCGAGATTGACCGGTCCTTCACGTCCATCGAGAACGCCGTCGGCGCCAAACCCAGCTCCATCCGCCCGCCCTACGGCAACTTCTACGGGCGCAACTACGTCAAGAACCTGGGCAAGTTCTGCTACACGGCCTATTGGTCGGTCGACTCCGAGGACTGGGAGCTTCCCGGCTCGGACGCCATCGTCCAGAACTGCACAAAGAACCTGCAGGGCAACAACTACAACGGCGCCGTCATCCTCATGCACGACGGCGGAGGCGACCGGTCCCAGGACGTGGCGGCCCTGCCCTACATCATCGAGACCTTCATGGCGGCAGGCTACCAGCTGGTGACCATGGACGAGCTCATCGGGGCCGACTCGACCATCCCGGCCTGGGTCTCCGGGGGCGACGCCTCCATCCCCGCCGACTCCGACCTGCCCGACCTCAGCGTGGTCGGCTAGGCGCAACGGCGTAACAGGCACAACAGGGGACGCAGCACTGTTACATCCGCCGCGGCGCATCTAACAGGAGACGTGGCACCGTTACATCCGTCGCGACGAAATCAGGCGGGTGGGCGTGGCGATGAGGTCGGGCTTGAGGTCGCAAGGACCGGCCGGGACGAGCCTGCCTGCCGGCAGGACCTGCTCTTCAAAGCAGACGGCGCAGGTGGGGGCGGCAAAACCCTGACGGCTCAGGTAGGTGTCGTAGTAGCCGCCGCCATAACCCAGCCTGCCTCCCTCCAAGTCGAAGGCCACGCCGGGCATAACCATGAAGGAGATGGCCGAGGGGGCGAGCGGCACGTAGCCGGCGGGCATGCCCTCCTTGGCGGTCCGGGCCGGATGGGCGAGAAAGTCGGGCGTGGCGTCGCGGTCGAGCAGGTCCCGGGGCCGGACGGCCACGAACTCCATGTGACGGCCGCCCAGGCTGACGGGTGCCGCCAGCTGGACGTCTGCCGTCATGAGGGCGCGGACCAGGGGCGCCAG
>CAZEAF010000027.1:14713-18739 GCA_964510125.1 uncultured Coriobacteriaceae bacterium | reverse complement strand
GCCGCCCTTGGTTTAGTGCCAGAAGAAAGCCGTGCTCAGAGCCCTAGGGCTAGGACAGCTTGGTCTCGCCGTCGCCCTGGACGGGGATGTTGACGGCCACGACGGCGCCGGCGAAGTACTCGTTGATCCACTCCTGGGTCTCCTGGGCGGTCAGGATGTCGGCAATCAGCTTGATGGCCGGCTCGTCGACGCGGTCCTCCTTGACGGCCACGACGTTGGCGTAGGTCGTGGCGGCCTCGGAGTCGGGGCTCTCGGCAGCCAGGGCGTCGGCGAACTTGAGGCCGGCGTCGAGGGCGTAGTTGCCGTTGGCCACGCCGAGGTCGCAGTCAGCCAGGGTGCGGGGCACGGCGGCAGCCTCGACCTCGCTGAACTTGAGGTTCTTGGGGTTCTCGGCGATGTCGTTGGGTGTGGCCTCCAGGCCGGCGCCGTCCTTGAGCTTAATCAGGCCCTGGGCCTGGAGCAGCAGCAGAGCGCGAGCCTCGTTGGTGGTGTCGTTCGGCACGGCCACGGTGGCGCCGTCGGGCACGTCGGCCAGGTCGGTAGTCTTGCCACCGAAGATGGCCATGGCCTCGAAGTGGACGTTGACGACGGCCTTGACGTGCGTGCCGTTCTCCTGGTTGAAATTCACCAGGTAGGGGAGGTGCTGGAAGTAGTTGGCGTCGAACTCGCCGGACTCGACCACGTTGTTGGGCTGCACGTAGTCGGTGAACTCGGTGACGTCGATGATGAGCTTGAGCTCCTTGGCGGCGTCCTTGACGTAGTCGAGGATGACGGCGTGGGGCGAGGGGGAGGCGGCGAAGGTCAGCGTGGTCTCCTCCTCGAGCGGCTCGAGGTCGGCCAGGGTGTGGGTGGCTGCGGACTCGGCCTTGGCGGAGTCAGCCTTTGCCGAGTCGGCCTTGGCAGAGGCGGCGGCGTCCTTCTCGGCGGACTCAGCGGCGAGCGCGGAGCTGCCAGCCAGGGCGGCGCCGGCGATGAGGGCGGCGGAACCGGCGAGGAAGGAGCGGCGGGAGAGCTTGTTCTCGAAGTACATGGTAGATCCCTTTCTGCGATAGGGCCCCAAATGGGTTTTGGAGGGGCCGGTTTGTGGTGCCCAACCTATGCGTCACGGGCGGACCACCCACGGCGGGCGCCCGGTGAGACCAACGAGGAAAGACGTGCTACGAACCTAATACGAGCTGCGGTGATGCCGGGCGGGTGCTCAGCGGGACCGCTTGTCGACGCGCTTGGAGACCAGGTCGCCTAGGCTCTGGGCAACCTGCACGATGACGATCAGGACAATCAGCGTGACCACCATGACGTTGGTCTGGTAGCGGTAGTAGCCGTAGCGCAGGGCTATGTCGCCCAGGCCGCCCGCACCAATCGCGCCGGCCATCGCCACGTAGCCGAAGAGCGTGATGAAGGTGATGAGGACGCCACGGACGATGGAGGGGACGGCCTCCCGCAGCATGACCTTCCACACGACCTGGACGTTGCTGGAACCGCAGGCCTGAGCCGCCTCGATGAGGCCGCCGTCGACCTCGCCCAACGACTGCTCCACCATGCGCGCCACGAAAGGCGCGGCGGACACGACGAGCGGGGGGATGGCGCCGAGTACACCCGAGGCCGTGCCGACGAGGGCGCGGGTGAAGGGCATGAGGAAGACGAGCAGGATGATGAAGGGGATGGAACGGAAGACGTTGACAATCCAGCCCAGGATGCCTGAGAGCACGGGATGGGGCCAGAGGGACCCCCTTTGCGTGATGGTGATGAGCACGCCTAAGGGGATGCCAATGACGTAGGCAAAGAGAGTGGACAGGACGGTCATCTCGAGCGTCGCCCACGTGCCGGTCAAAAGCAGCGTGCCGTACTGGTCCCAGAAGGCGGTAACGACCTCACTCATCGTAGTTCACCTTCCCCAGAAGCTGGCGGGTAATCTCCTGCTGCGGATTGGCAAAGACCTCGGGCACGGTTCCGAGCTCGACAATCTCACCGTCCTGGATGACCGCCACGTTGTTGCAGATGGCCTGGACGACGTTCATGGAGTGGGTGATGAGGACCAGGGTGACCCCCATCTCGCGGTTGACGCGCTTGAGCAGCTTGAGCAAGGTGATGGTGGAGATGGTGTCCAGGGCGCTCGTGGCCTCGTCGCACAGGAGGATCTTGGGGTTGTTGGCCAGGGCGCGGGCGATGGCAACGCGCTGCTGCTGGCCGCCGGACAGCTGGGAGGGGTAGTGGCGCTCCTTGTCGGCCAGGCCGACCATCTCCAGCAGTTCGCGGGCGCGGGCGTCGCGGCTGGGGCGGCTGTCGTGGCGGACGGCCAAGGGGAAGGACACGTTGTCCAGGACCGTGCGCTGGGCGAACAGGTCGAAGTTCTGGAAAATCATGCCAATCTTCTGGCGCAGCTGGCGCTCCTGGGCCTTGTTGTACGTGGTGATATCCTCACCGTCGACGAGGACCTGACCCGAGGTCGGGAGCTCCAGGCGGTTGAGGCAGCGGACGAGGGTCGACTTGCCAGCGCCAGACGGGCCGATGATGCCATAGATGTCGCCGTCGGCAATGGAGAGGCTGATGCCCTTGAGGACCTCGTGGCTCCCGTCCTTGGTGACAAAGGTCTTGTGGACGTCCTTGATTTCAATCATCGCCCGCCTCCTCTCCGGCTCCTCGACGCGGCCTTGCTGGGTAGTGCTTTCTTTCTGAACACGACGACCATCCTATGCTTTTGGTGGGTTGGACGCAATGAGAGAAAATGACGTCATGATATTCGACACATTTTCTCCCCTAGTGATTGTAACGATTTCAAGCTCATTAACTTCGAGGATGGAATTAATAATCGTTATGAAATGAATGAATGAGTCACTATAACCAGAAGGAATGGCTATCGGCTTTTTCGGGCTTTGGCTATATAGGTAACCGAAGGCCTTCCCTTGACGACCCCGACAGACAAAAGCGCAGCCCGCCACTGGAATCCAATTTCCAGCAGGTGGGCTGCGCCGCACAAACAACCGAACTGTGGGATAAATCAAAGCCGGGAGAGACACTCTCTAGGCCCGGCCTGCCTTCACTACTTCGCCATGAATTCGGCGGAGGCAGAGACACCTTGGGCGGAGCTGGTCGCGGGGGAGGCGGCCGTCTGGCTGTCGGTGTCGACCATCTTGAAGACGAGGGTGTCGCCGCTGGCCTCATCAAAGAAGCTAATCTCGCCGTCTTCAATGGTGATGTCCAAGGTGCCGCCGGTGTTGGGGTAGGACAGAGTCGCTTTCAGGTCACCGGTCTGCTCCCAGGTGCCTTTGGTGTACTCGCTGTCCTCGGGCGAGTCAGAGCTTTTGAGTTCCAGGACATAGGTGCCGTCGGCATTAAAGGTCAGGGTGCCGGAGAAGCCGACGAGCTTGAGCAGGGAGAACAGGTCGGCCGCATCGCTGGGGCTCATGCCCTCGACCCCCATGCCGGTCAAATCCCAGGAGCCCTCGAAGCCCTGCGGGTCCTCGACATACTGGACGGCCGCAGCCCCAGTGGAGACCTCGGTGCCGGGCCGCACGAAGGTCAGGGCAATCTGGTCGCCGTCCTCCTCCATGACCAGGCGCAGGGACCCGTCGGTCATATAGGTCATCGACTGGGGCTCGCCGTCCTCGTTGGTGAGGACCACGTTGGCGCCGGATATCTTCCAGGTGAGCGTGGCCTGGGTGGGAACGCCCCCGAACAGCCCTCCGTCGATGGCATCGGCATCGTCGACGTCATCAAGGTCGTCGATGTCGCCGATCTCATCGACATCGGCTATATCGTCGATGTCGACGATGTCGTCGAAATCCCCGATGTCGTCGATGTCCACGGTGCCGTCGGCGCTACCCAGGCTACTGATGAAGGTAGAGAAGCCCTCCATCTCCATCTGTACGGTGCCGTCTTCCTTGAAATCGAGGGTCATGGAGGCGTCCTGGCCCATCAGCGCGGCAAAGAGGCTGACGTCAATCTCCTCGTCGACCTCGGGGACCTTCATGGTCGCCAGCTCCCACTCGCCCAGGATGTCCTGCTCGGTGACTGCGGCGGCAGCGG
>CAZEAF010000027.1:0-14613 GCA_964510125.1 uncultured Coriobacteriaceae bacterium | reverse complement strand
AAGCGAGAGGAGCCCGTATGAGCACGACCGACCAGAAGAACGAGGAGGTAGCCGAACGGGCGTCCAAGCGCCGTAAGCTCAACGTCACGACGTTGATCCTGATCGCGCTGATCCTGGGTGTCATCGCCGGCATCGTCCTCAACGCCTTTGTCGGCAAGGACACGTGGGTTGCCCAGACCTTCATCGGCGGCAGCCTGCCGACGACCGACGGCGGCACGGGGACCTACTACGGCGTTCTCTATGTCATCGGCCAGCTCTTCATGAACCTGATGAAGATGCTAGTGGTGCCGCTGGTCTTTGTCTCCATCGTGTGCGGCGCCGCTTCCATGAGCGACCCCAAGATGCTGGGCAAGGTCGGCCTGGGCACCATCGTCACCTACCTGTGCACGACCATGGTCGCCGTCATCATTGCCCTTCTGCTGGCCACCGCCCTGCAGCCGGGCATCGGCCTTGACATGAACGCTGTCGTACAGGCCACCGTTGAACCCAAGGACGCCACGCCCTTCGGCAAGGTCCTGCTCGACATCATCCCCACCAACATCGTGCAGTCCATGGCCGACGGCTCCATGCTGCCAATCATCGTCTTCGCCCTCATCCTTGGCTTCATCCTGGGCGCTCTGGGCCGCAAGGTTGCCACGGTCAACCGCTTCTTCACCCAGTTCAACGCCGTCATGATGAAGATGGTCTCCCTGGTGCTCAAGCTGGCGCCTGTGGGCATCTTCTGCCTCATCTCCGTGTCCTTCTACAGTCTGGGCATTGACGGCATCCTGCCCATGATTAAGTTCATCGGCACCGTCTACCTGGGCTTGCTCCTCCAGCTGCTCGTGGTCTACATGCTGGTGCTGTCCCTGGTAGCTCGCGTGAACCCGGTCCACTTCCTCAAGAAGTTCTGGCCGGTCATGATTTTTGCCTTCTCCACCAGCTCCAGCAACGCCACCATCCCGCTCAACCTCGAGACCCTCAAGTCCCGTTTGGGCGTCGACGGCAAGGTCGCTTCCTTCACCATCCCGCTGGGCGCTACCATCAACATGGACGGCACCGCCATCATGCAGGGTGCGGCTGTCATCTTCGCCTGCCAGGCCTTTAACATCGACCTGGGCCTGGGCGGCCTGGTGACCGTCATCCTCACAGCCACCATGGCTTCCATCGGCACAGCTGGCGTCCCCGGCGTGGGTACCCTCATGACCATGATGGTCTTCGAGTCCGTCGGCCTGCCCGCCGAGGGCATCGCCATGATTATGGGCATCGACCGCATCCTGGACATGGGCCGCACCGCCATCAACATCACCGGCGACGCTGTGGTGACCATCGCGATGTCCAAGCTGGTGCACCTCTTCAACAAGGACGTCTTCAACGACGACACCATAGCCGCGGTCGACTTGAGTAAGCTCGAGGCCCCCACCGAGCCCACGGACTACGACGAGTTCTCCAAGCACGGCGAGCCGACTGAGATTGGCGAGCTGGGTGACCCCGACGAGTTCAGGGACGTCGAGGAGCTGGGCAAGCACTGAGGATTCGGGCTCCCGGCCTGCGTGGGCATCCTGTCGCGACGCGGGCCGGCTCGGCCTTTTGCCTGTGAGCGTGTACTATTAGACGGTTACTTGGGCTTGGCCCGGGCAACCGTCTTTTTTTGATGCGAGGCTGCGGCCCGAGGCGGTCGGCCGAGGTGCGGGACCGTCCCCGTGCCCGCTTTTGAGAGGACCCGGTTGGTGGATTTCCTGAACGCCATACTCGGCGGCCTGCCCCTGTGGTCGCCGGTTGTCATCTGCCCCCTGCTCTTCCTGGCGGGCTTCGTCGACGCCATCGGGGGTGGCGGGGGCCTTATCTCGCTGCCCGCCTACATGCTCTGCGGCCTGCCCCCGCACGTCATGATTGGCACCAACAAGCTCTCCTCGACCATGGGCACCGCCATCGCCACGCTCAAGTACGCGCGCACAGGCTACATGGTCTGGTGGCTCTGCGGCCTGTGCGCCCTGACGGCCCTGGCTGGCTCCACCATCGGCGCCCACCTGTCCCTGCTCTCCAGCCCCACCTTCCTTATGGTCTTCATGCTGGTGGCCCTGCCTGTCATAGGCTTCTACGTGCTCTTCAAGAAGGACCTAGGCCAGCGGGCGAAAGGCAAGCCGGCCTTCGGCAGGCGCAAGACGGCCGTCCTCTGCATGGCCATCGCCTTTGCCTGCGGTGTCTACGACGGCTTTTACGGGCCGGGTACCGGGACCTTCCTCATCCTGCTCCTGTCCGGCTTGGCCCGCCTGGACATCTTCGAGACCGCCGGTGTCACCAAGGTCGTGAACCTGACGACCAACGTGGCCGCCCTCGTGGTCTTCCTTGCCAACGGGACGGTCCTGGTTGGCCTGGGCATCCTGGGAGGCGTCTTCAACATCGCGGGCAACTACCTGGGCGCCAAGACCTTCTCCGACCGCGGAGCAGCTGTCGTGCGGCCGGTCATCCTGGTGGTCATCGTGGTCTTTGCCGTGCGCATCGTGCTCCAGCTCGCGGGTATCGTGTAAGGTGGGGCCGAACAAGGACGGAGGTAGGGGTTGATCTCGGAAGTCTATCTGCGCGACGTCTGTGGGACAGCTACGCTCAACCGAGCCCGGACCCTGTTGGCCCGCTCGTCGGTCCGCAGCCGCAGCGTCCAATACCACAGCGGCCTCACGATGCTCTACGCCCAGGTGGCGAGCGCCTCGGTGCCCGGGGTGACCTACAGCACCTATGCCTGCCTGGACGAGCGCCGGGGAATCCTGGAGGACTTTGAGTGCTCCTGCCCCGTGGGCATGAACCCCTACTCGCCATGCAAGCATGTGGCCGCCCTAATCCTCGACTTCAACAAGTACGCCGACTACTACGCGGGCTACAACGCCAGCCGCTACGTGAGCACCACATCCTGTATCTCGGACTACCTGGAGAAGGCCCTGACCCGCCCCCAGGCCCAGGCGGAGGAGGGAGAGGCCTCCCAGGACGACGGGGGCACCGGGGCTATCTCGCTCGAGCTCACCCTGGTCTATGACGGCGGCTGGAGCGCCCGCTTCAGGGTCATGGGGCCCCGTGGGGGCTACGTGCTTAAGAACATCGAGGACCTCACCCAGGCGGTGGGGCGCGGGGAGTGGCGCAGCTACGGCAAAAAGCTGGCCTTCACCCATTCCATGGAGGCCTTTACCGACCAAGCCCAGGGGGTCGTGCGCTTCTTGCAGCGGGCGGTGTCGGCGCGCACGGCGGGAGGAGCGACCTTCTACCGCTGGTCCTACATCACGCCGCATGTGGGCCGCGACCTGCACCTTTCTTCACTGGAGCTGTCGGATCTGGTTGACCTCTACAGCCAGGAGGGCTTCCTGCTGGACGATGGGGCCCATCTGGGCGCCAGGCCCCGCCGCATGCGTGTGGTGGACGGCGACCCCCAGGTGGGCGTGGAGCTGGTGGCCCTCGACAAGGGCGGCTACGAGCTCAAGCGCAGCGGCCAGGCCTCCTTCGCCAACTGCGACGGGCGTCTTCTGGCCTGGCAGGGCGACACCTTCTACCGGTGCACGCAGGCCCTGGCTGGGGCGGCTGACTTCCTCACCACGGTCTACGCCAGCCCCGTCGGCAAGCTGGTCGTGAGCAAGGGGGACGTGGCCCGCTTCGCCTACGCTATGCTGCCCACCCTCGAGGAGGCTCTGGGCACTCGGGCCCCCGCTGAGCTGGACAAACTCAAGCCCGTCCCCTGCAAGTTGGAGTTTTACCTGGACAGGGACGCCCAGCAGGTCACTTGTGAGCCCCGCGCTGTCTATGGGGAGCGGACGTTTGAGCTCTTGGGCCCCGCGGCGGCAGAGGGCAGGACGGGCCGGGCCGAAAGCCTGGTGCGCGACGAGGGGGCGGAGCGCCGGGCCATGTCTGTGCTGGGCCGCTACTTCCCCGATGTGGCCGCTGGCGGGACCCTGCCCGACAAGCATGCCGTCCTGGACGCCTCTGAGGACGACGCCGTGGCCGCCTTGGCTTTCGAGGGGACGGCCGAGCTGGCGCGCCTGGGCCAAGTCTTCACCACCCCCGCCTTCGACCGGCTGGTCAGCGCCCGCAGGCCCCGGTTCTCGGTGGGCCTGTCCGTCCACTCCGACCTCATCGACCTGTCCATCTCCTCCTCGGACCTGCCCCAGGACGAGCTCTTCGCCCTCCTGTCCAGCTACCGCCGCAAGCGCCGCTACCACCGCCTGCGCGACGGGTCCTTCGTGGATATGCACGGCATCGACCTTGCCCATGTGGACGACCTTGCCCAGGAATTGGGCCTCACCGCCAAGCAGCTGGCCGCCGGCCAGGTCGAGCTCCCCTCCTACCGGGCCTTTTTGCTGGACGACATGCTGGCCGACGATGAGAAGGACCTCACCTTCGAGGACTATCTGGCCGGCTTTGAGGCCGTAGACCCCGAGGCTTACCGGGTCCCGCCCACGCTCGAGGGCGTCCTGCGCCCCTACCAGAAGACCGGTTTCCGCTGGCTCTCGTCCCTGACCGATATGGGCTTCGGCGGCATCCTGGCCGACGAGATGGGCCTGGGCAAGTCGGTCCAGCTCATCTCCTTGCTCCTGGCCCGCCGCGAGGAGGCCCGGGGAGAGGGGCCCAGTCTTATCGTCTGCCCGGCCTCCCTGGTCTACAACTGGGGCGCCGAGTTCGCCCGCTTTGCCCCCGAGCTGGACGTGGCCGTGGTGAGCGGAACCGCCCGCGAGCGCCAGAGCATGCGCGAGGACACCTCCCACGACGTCCTCATCACCTCCTACGACCTGCTTCGCCGCGACATCGAGGACTACACGGCCATGAGCTTCTGGTGCGAAGTGCTCGACGAGGCCCAGTTCATCAAGAACCACACGACCCTGGCGGCTCGCAGCGTCAAGCGGGTGGCCGCCAGGCACCGCTTCGCCCTCACGGGCACGCCGGTGGAGAACCGCCTGTCCGAGCTCTGGAGCATCTTCGACTACCTGATGCCGGGCCTGTTGGGCGGCTATGCCCACTTCCGTGAGCGCTACGAGCAGCCCATCCTGGACGGGGACGAGGACTGCGCCAGCCGTCTGCGGGCCGCCGTCCGCCCCTTCATCCTGCGCCGCCTCAAGGCCGACGTCCTGAGCGACCTGCCCGACAAGATGGAAAGCGTCGTCTACGCCCACATGGAGGGCAGGCAGCAGGAGCTCTACGCCGCTCAGGAGCAGAGCCTGCGCCTGGCCCTGACCAAGCAGACCGACGCGGCCTTCTCCACGGGCAAGCTGCAGGTCCTAGCCGAGCTCACCCGCCTGCGCGAGATTTGCTGCGACCCCCGGCTGCTCTACGAGGACTACGAGGGCAGAAGCGCCAAGCTGGACGCCATCATGGAGCTGGTGGGCTCGGCCGTCGACTCCCAGCAGCAGGCGCTCGTCTTCTCCCAGTTCACCTCCTACCTAGACCTCATCGAGGAGAGGCTCAAAAAGGCAGGCCTAGCCTGGTACCGGATTGACGGGTCCACGCCCAAGCGACGCCGGCTCGACCTGGTCGACCGGTTCAACGAGGACGGCACCCCGGTCTTCCTCATCTCGCTCAAGGCGGGCGGCACGGGCCTCAACCTCACTGGCGCCTCGGTGGTCATCCACGCCGACCCCTGGTGGAACGAGGCCGCCCAGAACCAGGCCACCGACCGTGCCCACCGCATCGGGCAGACCCGCGAGGTGAGCGTCTACAAGGTTATCGCCAAAGGGACCCTGGAGGAGCGCATCCTCAGGCTCCAGCAGACCAAGCGGGAGCTGGCAGCCTCGGTAATGGACGCCGAGAACGCCTCCATAGCCAGCTTCTCCAAGGATGACCTCATCGACCTGCTGGGCGACTAGGGCGGCCCCGCGCCAAAGACCGTCCGCTGGCGGTTTCGCACCGTCCAGTTATGGAAAGGTTGTGAAATAATCTCAACCGGTGAATAGAGGGCATAGTAGCACTCGCCGGCTCGCCATTTTGGCAAAATACGACCGTTCGTCGGCAAAATACGACCGTTTACCTCCATTTTTGAGCGAGCGTCCCATCCTCCCAATAAGCCGCTCAGCTCGAGCGGAAACACAATTGAAACAAACCATAAAAGTTCCTGAAATGATGTCCAAAATTCCTCTTTTTACCCCTCTCAGCTGGGATGTAGAATTTTATAACCCGTTCGAAACCGAAAGGAGATTTGACCGCAATGCCCGAGTCGGCAGCCCAGACAGAACTTGTTGCGCAGGAGGAGCCCGTCTCCATCGACGAACGCCCCGACCGCGCGCGGCTCGTCCTGACCAGGCTGCTGGCGGCCCACAAGACGTGGTTCGACGTTTCGCGCGACTACGAGCTTGCGGGCAGGACATTCCCGGGTTTCGCGGCGTTCCACCAGCATGGGGAGCGCTATGTGCTCTCCAAGAAGGCCCAGCTCTGGGCGGTGGCCAACCACGAGTACATCCTCTTCGACATCGTCGAGAGCTTCGACGAGGATGCACTTGCGGCCGACATCGCCTTCATGAAGGACGAGGCCTTCAAGCTGGTGGACCCGACCGAACCCGACCATATGTCCACGGCTGTGGGGCTCATCGTCATCGCCGGCTCTGCCAGCGAGGCGGCGCGCAAGGCCCTGCGCAGGACGCGCTACCGCAAGAACTTCAAGTTGGGTCTTGCCGGTTGGAGCGACCTGCGCCTGGCTTTGGTCGATCTCTCGGTGGGGGAGAACGGGGCTGTATTTGTCAATGCTGCGGCCAAGACTTGGGGACCGACACTCAAGTCAAACCTGGCCCCAGCACAGATCGAAAGGTAAGGAGGTCTACGAGCCATGAATGCACTGCTCATCCTGCTCATCGCTGTTGTTGCGCTGGTGCTAGGATACATTTTTTATGGCGGATGGCTCGCTAAGCAGTGGGGCGTGGACCCCAATCGTCCCACGCCTGCCCATGAGCTCGAGGACGACGTGGACTATGTCCCGGCCAAGCCCTACGTGCTGCTGGGTCACCACTTCTCGTCCATCGCAGGCGCCGGCCCCATCAACGGCCCCATCCAGGCGGCTATCTTCGGCTGGGTCCCGGTCGTCCTGTGGATCCTGATCGGCGGCATCTTCTTCGGCGCCATGCACGACTTCGGCGCCCTGTTCTCCTCGATCCGCCACAAGGGCAAGACGCTCTCCGCGGTCGTGGCCGCGAACATCAACGATATGGCCAAGAAGCTCTTCTGCATCTTCGCCTATCTGACCCTGCTGCTGGTCGTCGCGGCTTTTGCCTCAATCGTCGCCAACACCTTTGTGTCGACGGCCGACAGCCCCAGCTTGGCCAACCAGCAGACGGCCTGGATTTCCATCCTCTTCATCGCCATCGCCGTCGTCTATGGCTTCATCACGCGCGGCCGCTCGATTCCCGGATGGGCCAACATCCTGACCGCCATCCTCATCATCGTGTGCATCGTCCTCGCCGGCTCCTGGCTGGGCGAGAACCTGCCCATCATGCTTGACTACAACACGTGGATGATTCTCGTTGGCGTCTACATCCTCGTGGCCTCCGTCGCTCCCGTCTGGATTCTGCTCCAGCCCCGCGACTACCTGAGCTCCTACCTGCTCTACGGCATGATCATCCTGGCCGTCGTCGCCATCATCATCGCCACCATCGCCGGCGACGCCACCGACCTCGATATCCCGGCCTTCACCGGCTTCACCGCCACCGCTGGCGCCGAGATTGACGGCATTGTCAATAACTCCAAGGTCGCCGTGACCGGCCCGCTCTTCCCCATCCTTTTCGTCACCATCGCCTGCGGCGCCATCTCCGGCTTCCACAGCCTGGTTGCCTCCGGCACCACCTCCAAGCAGCTGGACAACGAGAGCCAGGCCAAGCCCATCGCCTACGGTGGCATGCTGATTGAGTGCCTGGTCGCCATCCTGTCCCTGTGCGCCGTCGGCTTTGTGTGGCAGCAGTACATGGCCGGCGACATCGCCAGCCCCACCGCGGTCTTCGCCAGCGGCCTGTCCAAGATGTTCGCTGACCTCCCGGTCTTTGCCGGCGCTGAGAGCATCGTCTACTCGCTGCTGATTCTGGCCGTGTCCGTCTTCTGCCTGACCTCGCTGGACACCGCGACCCGTCTGGCCCGCTACATGTTCCAGGAGCTGTTCACGCCCAAGGGCGCCGACCCTGCGGACAACACCGGCGCTCGCAAGGTCATTACCAACCCCTGGGTTGCCACGATCATCACCGTCATCATCGGCGTGGTCTTGGGCATGACCGGTTACCAGCTTGTCTGGCCGCTGTTCGGTGCCGCCAACCAGCTGCTCGCCGCCCTCGGCCTGCTCGCCGTGTGCGCTTGGCTGGGCAACATCGGCAGGAACAACAAGATGTTCTACATCCCGATGGTCTTTATGCTCATCGTGACCCTGAGCTCGCTGTGCATCACCATCTACAACAAGTTCACCGCCCTTATCGGCGGCGCGGTCAACATCGGCAACATCCTGCAGTTCATCATCGCAATCCTGCTGGTCGTGCTGGCCATCGTCCTAGCTGTCCAGGGTGCCAAGGTCATCTTCGGCAAGAAGAAGGCCGAGGCCAAGGCCTAATAGCCTGAGTTACCCGGCTGCCAGGTGCGTCGGTGCGTCTGGCAGCCGAGATTGAAAAGGCCGGCGTCCCCTCACCAGGAGGGGGCGTCGGCCTTTTTGTGTGCATAACAGGGGACGGGGGCGTGATATATGTGTCACGCCCCCGTCCCCTGTTATGCAAGTAAGTTATGGTGCCCGGAGCGAGACTCGAACTCGCACGATGTCGCCACCGGTGGATTTTGAGTCCACTGCGTCTGCCAATTCCGCCATCCGGGCACTGCTCGCACATCATACGTCAAAAGGCCGTACCTGTGCGCGAGGATGCCCATGGATTCGTGGGATATACGTATGTGGCGCGCAGGCGTGGCCTTGCCTAATCCCCTTGCGCCACCAGCTCGACCAGGCTGCCGGCAAGGCCGGAAGTCACGATAATCTTGTGGGGGATGGCCTCCTCGAGCTCCTCCACGTGGCTGATGATGCCCACGAGCTTCTTTGACCCGGTGAGGTGGGTGAGCGCGTCCACCGCGAGCCGCAGCGACTCCTCGTCGAGCGACCCGAACCCCTCGTCGACGAACATGGTGTCCAGCTCGACGCCGCCCGCGTGCGCCTGCACGACGTCGGAAAGGCCGAGCGCCAGCGAGAGCGAGGCCAGGAAGGACTCGCCGCCCGAAAGGGACGAGGCGCTGCGCCGCTTGCCGGTGAAGTTGTCGATGACGTCGAGGTCCAGGCCGCCCTGGCCCCTGTGCTGGGCCTCGAGCCGGCGCGTCAGCAGGTAGCGCCCATTGGTCATGGAACCCAGCCGAGTGTTCGCCTGGGAGAGGATCTGGTCGAACCGCGCCGCCTGCACGTAGGTCTCGAAGGAGATGCGGTCGTGGCCGGTCAGGGTGCCGCGGGCGGTGTTGGCGAGGATTGCAAGCTCAGAGGCCCGTTCGAGAAGCTCGGGGCTGCGGCTGCCGAGGGCGCGGAGCTCGTGGGCGACCCGCTTGTTGGCCGCGATGCGCATGGCGACCGTGGTGAGCTCTCCTTGGACGCGGGCGCGCTCGTTGCGCAGGTCGTCGAGCTTCTGCCGGGCAGCCTCGGGGTCGCCGGCGCCAAGGCTTGCGACCTGCTGCTCCAGCGCCTCCCGCTGGGAGCGGGCTTCCTGGTCGAGCCTCTGGCTCGCCTCCAGAGCGCTTTGAGCGCAGTCGAGCGCGGCCTGCAGCCTTTGTCGCTCGTCCTCCAGCGCCGCCAAGGCGGCCTGGGCCTGCTGGGTGTCGGAGTGGGCCAGGCCGGCCCCCAGGGCCTGGGCCTGGGCGGCCAGCTTCTGAGTCTGAGTCTGGGCCTGGGAGGCCTGGCTGGCGGCATCCTGGCGAGCCCTCTGCGCGTCCGCGCTCTTCTGCTCAAGCCGGGGGATGCCGGCCCGCCGCCGGGCCAGCTCGTCGGCAGCAAGCCCGGCATCCTGCGTGGCCTTCTCGCAGGCGAGAAGGGCCTGCTCGGCCCGGGTGAGGGCGTCTTGGGCATCCACGGCGTCCAGGTCGCTTCCAGCCAGCTGGGAAGCCATCTCGTCTGCTTGCGCCTGCAGGGCGCTCAGGTCGTTCGAGGCCGCGCTGGCGTCCTCTTGAGCAGCCTTGAGCCGGTCCTGCAGGCTCTGGAGCCGGGTTTCGACCGTCTTTGACCGAGCTCTTGCCTGCCCGAGAGCCTGGACGTCCCTCTGGGCCTGGTCCAGGTCGCGGGAGACCTGCTCGATGCGGGACTGGGCCTGCGCGCGCCGGTCCTCAATCTGAGCCTCGTCGCCCAGCTGGCCGACGAGGCGGGCGAGTGCGGCAGACCTCTCGTCCTTAGCGCTGCGCGCGCTGGCGCTGGCGGCCGACTTGCTCTCCTGGTCGGCACGCAGGGCGTCGAACTCCTTGCGCGCCGCCTCGACCTGGGCCCGGGTGACCTCCTTCGCCCCGACTGTTGCCGGCCGGGGGTGGTCCACAGACCCGCAGACCGGACAGGGCTGGCCGTCTGTCAGCTCGTGGGCAAGGACCCCCGCCTGGTTGTCCAGGTAGGTCTGGCGCAGGCTCTCGTAGCTGTCACGGGCCCTGTCCGCCTTGTCGCAGGCTTCCTGATAGGCCTGGCGCGCGAAGGTCGCAGCCTGGCTGGCCTGCGAGAGGGCGGCCTGCTGTCCTTGCAGCTCGAGAGCGTCGTCGACGGCCTGCTGGAGGGCCTGCTTCCGGGTCTGCAGCTCAGCTGTAAGCTCAGCTGCGCGCGCAGGGGCCTGGGCGAGCCCCTCCTCCTGCCGGCGTGCCTGGCCTTGCTCCTCCTCGGCCTGGGCTATGAGGTCCTCCACAGCCGCGCGGTCCCTCTGTGCCTGTTCGGCACGGGCCCGGGCATCTTCGACGCGCTTTTGGGCCTGGGCCAGGCGTGCGAACCGGTCACAGGTCTGCCGGGCCGCATCCAGACCATTTTGGGCCTCGCGCTCGGCTGCTTGGGCCTGGGCCAGCTGGGCGAGTGCCTCGGCGTGGCCCTCGACCCAGGAGCGGGCGTCCTGGAGAGCCCTGCCGGCCTCCGCCTCGCTCGTCTGGGCCTTCTCCAGGGCCTCCTGCGCCGCCTGCTCGGCTGCCTGAGCCTCCTCCAGGTCCCGCAGGGCGCGGTCGCGGCTCTCGTAGCGGGAGAGCTCGTCGCGGGCCACGGGAATCCGCTCGGCCAGCTCCGCCCGCCGTCCGTCCCGCTCGCGCTCGGCAGCCAGGGCCGCCTGGGCGTCTGCCAGGCCGGTAGCCGCCTCGCTAGCCTGCCGGTGCGCCCGGACCAGCTTCTCCTGCGTCTCTGCGGCCACGCTCGCCCGCTCAAGCTCGGCGCGGGCCGTCTCGATGTCCTCGTCCAGCCCGGCCCGTTCCCGCTGGCCCTGGGACTCGGCCTTGGAGTCGTCCTCGATTAGGCCGTCGAGCATCTCCAGAAGCTTGTCGATGACCAAGGCGCCCTGGTCTTCCCAAGCTTGCAGCTGTCCCTTGCGCTCGTCGCCGGCCGGGAAGGCGATGCCGTCCGCATAGACGCCGACGGCCTGGCGGAGCCTCTCGCACTCCTTGTTGGCGGCGTCAGCCTGATAGGCGAGCTCGTCCTGGAACCTGCCGACCTTGCCGGTGCCGAAGAGCCGGCGCAGGATGCCGCGCCGGGTGTTGGTATCCGCAGTAAGCAGGGCCCTGAAGTCGCCCTGGGCAATCATGACAATCTGGGAGAACTGGGCCTCGTCGATGCCGAGCAGCTCACCGACCTTGTCCTTTGCCTCGCCAATCTTGTCGACCGTGGACCCGTCGGGCAGCCTCAGCTCCACCTTGGCCGTCTCGTCGGTGAAGTCGGCGTCATCGGCCCCTTTGCCCCTCTTCTTGGGCCTGCGGTACCTGGGGTTGCGGCGGATGGTGTAGACCTCGCCCCGGTGCTCAAAGGTCAGCTCGACGTAGGTGGGCGTGTCCGGCGCCGCGAAGTCCGACCGCAGCATGGACTCGTCGCGCACGTGCCCGCTGGGCGTGCCGAAGAGGGCGAAGGAGATGGCGTCGAACAGGGTTGTCTTGCCGGCGCCCGTATCGCCGCAGATAAGGTAGAGGCCGTGGTCGCCGAACTGGGAGAAGTCGACGACGGTGGCGCCTGCGTAGGGCCCGAAGGCGCAAAGCTCGAGACGGAGGGGGCGCACCTTACCTCACCTCGCATTTCTCAAGGGCGGTTGCTACGGCAAGGCGCTGCCCCTCGCTCATGTCCCGGTCGTTCTGAGCGCGGAAGAACTCGTCGAAGAGGTCGGGCAGGGACCTCTCCACGTCGACGGAGCCCAGGTCCGCCCCGCCCACGCCTGCCGCGCGCGTGCTCGTGTTGTCAACCAGGAACTCGAGGATGTTGGGATAGCAGGCGTGCAGGCGGGCCAGGGCGTCCACAGGCGGCACCTCGTCGGTGATGGTGACGCGCAGGTAGTCGTCCGCCGGGGCTGCGTCCACCACCTCGGCTTTTACCAGCTCCTCGAGGGGGCCCTTGATGGCCCGCACGTCGTGGAGGGGCCGGAAGGGAACCGTGGAGACCTCCACCTGGGCCCAGGCTTGGCCCGGCTCCTTGGGCCCGAGGTCGACCACGGTGATGGTCTTCTCATCGGCTAGCTGGTCGGCATCGGCCGAGAAGCGCAAGGGGCTGCCACAGTAGCGGACGGAGGGCCGTCCCACCTCATGGGCCTTGTGGATATGACCCAGGGCCACGTAGTCAAAGGGGTCGTAGGCGCTCGCGTCTATGTTATTGAGGCCTCCCACCTCGATGTCGGCATCGGGGTGCTTTGCCAGGTAATCGGCCATGGGGTTGAAGTTGTCGCCCGTCACGAACTGGTGGGATAGGGCCACGTTTCGCTGGGTCCGGTCGATGTCGCAATGGGCCAGGGCCACCCGCATCATGTCCGTGTAGTCGCCAATCTCCTCATCCGGGTAATAGCGGCGCACGTAGGAGGGCTTGAGGAAGGGAATCAGCCAAAAGGTGACGGGCCCGTACTCGTCTTGCAGGGTGTAGTGGGCGATGGTGCCGTCGTAGACAGGGGAGAGGTAGAGGCCCTCGCGCGCTAGCAGGCGGGCCCCGTAGCCGATGCGCTCGGCCGCGTCGTGGTTGCCGCCGGTGACGAAGACCGGGGCGCAGCGGGCGGCCTCGCTCAAGAAGCGGTCGACCACGGCCACGCTCTCGTTGCTGGGGGCCGACTTGTCGTAGAGGTCGCCGGGGACCAAGAGAGCATCGGCATGCAGGTCGCGCACCTGGTCGCAGATCTGCCTCAGGATGTGCTTATGGTCCTCACGCAGGGAGAAGCCACTCATGGTTTTTCCGACGTGCAGGTCGGCGACGTGCAGGAGCCTCATCGTGTCTCCTCTCGGGTACCGTTTCCGCGATGGTACCGCACGGATGGGGACAGAAAGTCCCACGTCGCCGCGTGGTGTCTGGAGGAATCGTGGACGCCCTTTTTGGCTGGGCCCAGGCCGGCCGGCTAGCGCAAAGGCCATGGAGCCGGCGCTTGGAAACACATTGGTCGCAGGAGGGGTCTATAGTTCGCCTTCGGCCCACCATCGGATTCAGCATCAGCAGGCCCGTCAGGCTGCGGGCCTTGACCATCAGGGAGATTGCTGCAATGGAGAAGAAGCCTTTCGTCACGCTCGGCCAGGCGCGCGAGATTGCCGCGGACGTGCCCACACCCTTCCACCTCTACGACGAGGCAGGAATCCGCGCCCGCGCCCGCGCCGTCAACGCCGCCTTTGCCTGGAACCCGGGCTTTCGCGAGTATTTCGCGGTCAAGGCCACGCCCAACCCCTACCTGCTCAAAATCTTGCAGGAAGAGGGCTGCGGCGTGGACACCTCCAGCTACACGGAGCTGGTCCTCTCGGATGCCTGCGGCTTTACCGGCCACGACATAATGTTCTCCAGCAACGAGACGCCCGCCCGCGACATGCGCGAGGCTGCCCGCCTGGGCGCCCTCATCAACCTGGACGACCTGACCATGGTTGACTTCCTGGAGCAGGTGGCCCCCGTGCCCGAGACGGTCTTCTGCCGCTACAACCCGGGCGGCAAGTTCGAGCTGGGCACCTCCATCATGGACGACCCCGGCGACGCCAAGTACGGCATGAGCGAGGCCCAGATGGTCGAGGCCTTCACCCGCCTCAAGGCCGCAGGTGCCAAGCACTTCGGCATTCACGCCTTTTTGGCCTCCAACACGGTTTCCAACGACTACTACCCCGCGCTGGCCTCACAGCTTTTCGAGCTAGCCGTGCGCGTCTCCCAGGCGGCCGGGGTCGAGGTCACAGCCGTAAACCTGTCAGGCGGCGTGGGCATCGACTACCGGCCCGACCAGCCGGCCAACGACATAGCCGTCATTGGCGAGGGCGTGCGCCGCGAGTACGAACGGGTGCTCGTGCCTGCGGGTATGGGCGACGTCGCCATCTTCACCGAGATGGGCCGCTTCATGCTCGCCCCCTTCGGCGCCCTGGTCACCACGGCCATCCACGAGAAGCATACCTACAAGGAGTACATCGGCGTGGACGCCTGCGCGGCCAACCTCATGCGCCCGGCCATGTACGGGGCCTACCACCACGTCACGGTCCTGGGCAAGCAGGACCAGCCTGCCGACCACACCTACG
>CAZEAF010000026.1:0-19222 GCA_964510125.1 uncultured Coriobacteriaceae bacterium | reverse complement strand
AACTCTGGCACGGATTCGAGAAATAATATTTGCTTGGCACGGATTCGAGATTTCGTATGTCCTTTCAGGTGCCAACCACATTCAGGAACCTGAAAAATGTCGTAATGAGAAATTACATCTCCATATAATCAATTATCTTAGAAGTAATGTGTAACTCAGAGAAATCCACCGTCCGAGCAGGTCGCCCGAACGACCGTCTGAAGCCCCCCGAAACATACGAAATCTCGAATCCGTGCCACCGGAATATTTTTTCTCGAATCCGTGCCAAGCGACGCCCCTGCGCCGGCAGTCCCATGTCGAGCGGCCATGTCAAGCCGCCCCTCCGCCAGGCCGGCCCTGCATATCGCACCCTGATACCGGCGGCGTCTTGGGGGAGGGAATGGGCGGGGCGTAACGCATATCTTCTGTTACGCCTGCCCGGCTGCCGCGACCCCGCACATGGGGCGGTCATGTCGAATTGCCTATGAGCCGGTGGAAATACGGTCATTCTCGCACCCCTTGCCTGCGGCTTGCGCTAGACTCGCCCCAACAAAAGGCAGAGGGGCCCGTCTGTCCAGCCGGAGCCGCGCCCACGTCACGAGAGGAAGGGAGCGAGAGTCATGGAACCCGTCGAGGCCAATATCAAAGAGGTTGCTAGCCGAATTCGCGCCCTCCGTGAGGACATGGGCATCAGCCTGGGGGACATGGCCGCAGCCACCGGCCGCAGCGTCGAGGAGTACGAGGCCCAGGAAGCCGGCGCGGCCGACCTGTCCTTCACCTTCCTCTACAAGTGTGCCAAGCGCTTCGGCATCGACGTCGTCGAAATCCTGACGGGCGAGAATCCCCACCTCACGGGCTACGAGCTCGTGCGCGCGGGCGAGGGCCTGGCGGTCACCAAGCGCTACAACGGCTACCAGTACCTGCACAAGGCCCCTTCCTTCAAGGGCAAACTGGCCGAGCCCTTCTACGTCACCATCCCTTATATGGAAAGCGAAGTCGAGAATCCCCACCTCTCCTTTCATGAGGGCCAGGAATTCGATTACGTCCTCCAAGGTCGCGTGCGCTTTTCCTACGAAGGCCGCCGCATGGAGGACCTCAGCACCGGCGATTCAATCATGTACGACTCCGGTCGAGGCCACGGTCTGGCGGCGCTCGACGGCGAGCCGTGCGTAATCCTGGCCATTGTCCTGCGCCCGGGTGGAGGCGTGTCCGAGTACCACGCTGGCTCCCCGGAGGGTCAGATTAGCTAGGCATCGCCCGCCTTCCTGCGGACGGTGCCATAACCCATCCGACGTTTCCCAGGCGGTCGGACCTGCACGCACGCGCTTGCACGGATGCGGGCGCAACCTCTGCGAGCTGCGCGGACAACCAGACCGGGCAAGGCCGGCCCGCAAGCCCGCCAACCCCCCGGCCCGCCAGCCCGCCAATCCGCCAACCAATCAACCCGCCAGCCCGCCAATCCGCAAGCCAGTCAACTAGCCTGCAGGCGCGCTACCGCCATCGAGCCCCCGAAGGGACCAGTGTTTCCATGCGCAACATCAACCTCCGCTATCTCAACGAGACCTTTGACGAGAACGGCGTGCTCTCCAAGCTCACGCTAACCTACCCCGACGACTTCAACTGGGCCTACGACGTCGTGGACGACATCGCCGCCGCCGAGCCCGACCGGCCCGCCATGGTCTGGTGCAACCCCGAGGGGGAGGAGCACCACTTCACCTTCGGCGACATCAAGCGCTGGAGCGACAAGACGGCAAACTTCCTGGCCAGCCAGGGTATCGGCAAGGGCGACATGGTCATGGTCATCCTGCGCCGCCACTACCAGTTCTGGTTTGTGGGCGTGGCTCTGCAAAAGCTCGGCGCCGTCATGGTTCCCGCCACCTTCATGCTGCGCGAGCACGACCTGGACTTCCGGCTCAAGTCAGCCTCGGTCAAGGCTATCATCTGCACCAACGTGGGAACCATCGCCGATGTGGTGGACAACGTGGCGCCCAGCTGCCCCGAGGTCGAGAAGCTCTTCATCGTCAACGGCGGTGGCGGCGGCATGAGCGCGACAGGCGCCAACCCCGAGGGCTCCGGCGATCGCGACGCCTGGCTGTCCGGCCCCGACCACGTGTGCGAGCTGACCTGCGCGCGGCCCGGTTGGATTGACTTCAACGCCGGCGTGCGGGCCGCGGGAGAGGACCTCGAACGCGTCCCTGTCAGCATCCACGAACCCATGCTCATGTATTTCTCGAGCGGTACCTCGGGCAACCCCAAGATGGTCCTCCACAACGGGACCTACGCCCTGGCCCACACGGTCACAGCCAAGCACTGGCACAACGTGGTGTCCGACGGGGGCCTGCACTTCACCATCGCCGACACCGGCTGGGGCAAGGCCGTCTGGGGCAAGTTCTACGGGGCCTGGACCATGGAGGCGTGCGTCTTCACCTACGACTTCGACCGCTTCCACCCCGGCGAGATTCTGGACCTGGTGGACAAGTACCACATCACGACCCTGTGCTGCCCGCCCACCATGTACCGCCTCATGATGCAGGCGGGGCTCGGCGGCCACGACCTGTCCTCGCTGGTCTACTGCACCACGGCCGGCGAGGCGCTCAACCCCGACCTCTTTGACTTCTGGCGCGAGCACACGGGCCTCACGATTTATGAGGGCTTCGGCCAGACAGAGACACCCCTCACGATTGCCAATCTGCAGAACTCCACACCCAAGCCCGGCTCCATGGGCCATCCTATGCCCCTGTACACCCTGGCTTTGCTGCGTGAGAACGGCACGGTCTGCGACGCCGGGCAGACGGGCGAGATTTGCATCGCCTACGACCGGGACGACCCGCCGGACGGCATCATGATGGAGTACTACCGCAACCCCGAGAAGACCGACGCGGCCATCCACGACGGCTGGTACCACACGGGCGACACCGCCTGGGCCGACGAGGACGGCTACCTCTGGTACGTGGGCCGCAACGACGACGTCATCAAGTCCAGCGGCTACCGCATCGGGCCCTTTGAGATTGAGAGTGTCCTGCTAGAGCACCCCGCCGTGCGCGAGTGCGCGGTGACCGGCGTGCCCGACCCCGTGCGCGGCAAGGCCGTCAAGGCCACGGTCGTCCTCTTCGAGGGCTACGAGGGCTCCGACGAGCTGACCCGCGAGCTGCAGCGCTGGGTCAAGGACAAGACGGCCCCCTACAAGTACCCGCGCATCATCGACTACGTGGACGAGCTGCCCAAGACCGTCAACGGCAAAATTCGCCGCGTGGCCATCCGCCGCGCCGACGAGGAGCGCCTCCACCTCCCCGAGGAAGAGGACAAGCGCGACGGCCTGATCTAGCCTAGCGTAACAGGGGACGGAGGTGTGTTATGCTGCCCGCCGCCCGCTGCCTCGACGGCAGCCTCGGTGGTAGTCTCGACGGCGACCTCGGCATCCTCATTCCCGGGCAGCGGGGCCAGCCCGTCCACCACACCCTGGCGCATCCAGACGACCTCCATGCCCAGACAGAGGAAGGCCAAGCAGGTCAGGGGCAGGATGTAGCGGGCCACCTCGACGCCCGTGGACACGGGACACACAAACAGGGTCACGGCGGCCATGAGCCACGGGGACACGGCCAGGAGCATGCGGCCGCGGCGCCCAGGGGCGGACTTGGCGCGGGACAGCAGGTAGAGGCCGAAGGCCGGCAGGACGGACGCCCACAGGGCCGAGCTGTAGCTCACGTTGAGGAGGGGAATCGAGCCCACGAAGTTGTAGAGCCTGGTCACAAAGTCGTTCTTCCAGCTGGAGTCAGGCCAGGTCACGTACTGGGAGACCAGGTCGTTGTTAGCGATGGTGCCGCTCGCCACCTTGACGGTGATGGCGGGCTCGTAGGAGACCCAGCCGGCCTCCATGCCAATCCAGGCCTCCAGGTGGCCCATGGGGTGCTCCAAGCCCAGACGGGCCCAGAGCTGCAAGAACTCGGGGATTAGGGTCTCGTCGGCCAGCGCGCCGTCCTTGATGGGGTCGACAATCGTGTAGTCGAACTCGGAGGGGATGTCCGCGTGGTTGATGATGAGGAAGTCGTCCAGCAGCTTGATGTCCTCGGCTGAGAAGGCGTCCTCGTAGCCCTCGACACCCTTGCTGTACAGCACGTACTCGTGGGCCACCTGCTGGATGGGCACGGCCAGCATCTCCTGCTTGCCGCCAGGCTCCACGCCCATGGCGGGCATGACGACGCGGGGCAGGAAGATGAACATGAAGACGGCCAGCAGAGCGCCGATTAGGGGCAAAAGGGCCCGGCCCCCGTTGCGCAGATGCATAAAGGCGCAGGCGATGAGGGGTATGGCAACCATGTAGATGCCGGTCTTCTTGGACACGCAGATGCCCAGGCCCAGCAGGATGAAGGCCACGGGCACCCACCAGTGGCGCAGGACGTCACCCCGCGTGCGCACGACCTCGGCAAAGAGCAGGGCGAAGTACATGAACAGGGTGGCCTGCAGGGTGTCCTTGACGATGGACACAAAGGTCATGGGGAAGAAGGGGAAGAGGGCGAAGAAGAGCAAAAAGCCCAGGCAGACCCCCCAGCGCACTCCAACTCGGCGCAGATAGGAGCAGATGAGCGAAAAGGCCGTCACGGTCGCGGCAATCTGGATGGCGATGAGGATGAAGAGGCCCGCGGCGCCGTCGTTGAACAAAAAGCGGCCCAGGTCGATGAACCAACCGAAGAGAAAGACCAGCAGGAAGGGATGGTGGTCGGAGTAGCTCTGGGCGTAGTACTCGTAGACCTGCCAGGAGGTGTCGTACCACATGGTGCCGGGGAACAGCAGCACGATGTAGACCATCCAGCAGGCTAAGATGACCAGGGCGCCCAGGATGACGGGGGCCGGGCTCCAGCCAAAGCTGAGGAAGCGGCGCAGACCGTGGGCCTCAGCGGCCGAGGCGCCTGTCGGGTCCGCCACCTTCGAGGGGGCCGTGCTGGCAAAAGCCGTGGCACCGAGGCTGCCCTCCTTGGCGCTGGCGAGGCGGGCGGCTGCGGCCTTTTTGGCGGGTACGGTAACGAGCAGGTGGTAGGCGAGCGAGAAGCCGCCCACAAAGATGAGCTCACTGGCCACCAGGTACTGCCAAAAGGTGAAGGCGGTCAGGTCGATGGTCCCCTTGCCGTCCGTCGCCTGGACACCTAGCGCAAAGAGGATGCCGAGCAGCACAGGGATGAGGACGGGCCAGGCGAACCAGCGGCTCGGGCTGTATGTGCGTGCGGTCTGCGTCATGCGAACCCCGATCTTTGCGACGTGGCCTGTCCCTGGCGGGTCTGGCGTCCCTAGCGAGTCCGGCCGGCAGTGGGCGATACCGTGCGCCGGCACACCGACATACCGAAGAGGGCGGCCTTTTGGCTAGTGGTCAGACCGCGCGGGCCTGTCGAAGCGGTGGCGCCACTGCCAATCGACCTGGTTGAGCTTGATCTCAAAGTCCTGGCGGTTGCGGCGGGCCGAGCTGGAGAGCACGAAGCCGGCCGCGAAGAAGGTGACCGCCAGGAGTAGGAGCGTGGAGCCGATGACGAAGGCCGCCATGTTGGTGATGGTGTGGGTGGAAATGAGGCTGGCCACGGTGGAGACGTCCAGGATGCCGCCGACGATGAGGCAGATGGCGCCCAGGATGGCGTAGAAGAGCAGGGGTCGATAGCTGCGCACCAGGTTGAAGATGGACAGGAGCACCCTGACGCCGTCGGACACGGTGCTGAGCTTGGAGGTGGAGCCGCTGGGCCGGTCGCGGTACTCAACGGGCTCTTCCCACACGCGCACGTTCTTGTCCAAGGCGTGGATGGTCATCTCGGTTTCGAGCTCGAAGCCGTGGGAGAGGACCGGCAAGGTCTTGGCAAAGCCGAAGGACATGACGCGGTAGCCGGTCATGACGTCGCGGATGCTGCTGTCGAACAACATGTTGATGAGGTCGCGCACCAGCTTGTTGCCAAAGCTGTGAAAAGGGCGCTTGTTCTCGGTGAAGTAGGTGGTGGAGAGACGGTCGCCGTCCACCATGTCGTAGCCCTCGTCGAGCACCTTGGAGACCATGGCGGGGGCGGCCTCGGCGGGATAGGTGTCGTCGCCGTCGATCAGGACGTAGCAGTCGGCGTCAATCTCGCGCAGCATGGCGCGGACGACGTTGCCCTTGCCCTGGCGCGGCTCGTGGCGGACGATAGCGCCGGCTTCGGTAGCCAGCCTCGCGGTGTCGTCCTCGGAGTTGTTGTCGTACACGTAGACGTCGGCATAAGGCAGGACCCGGCGGAAGTCCGTCACGACCTTTTTAATCGTCGCAGCCTCGTTGTAGCACGGGATAATGACGGCGACCTTTGCGTCGCTCGCCGTATCAGAATGCCCGCGGACTCCGTCGCTCATACGACCAGTCTTTCTTTCCGAGGCCAAAGGCCAGCCAAAGCCGCCCAATCCATCATCGTGTGGGACACGAGCATAGCAGCGCTCAGGGAAACAGAATAACCGAGATGCTCTTAAACGTTCTGCAGGTTTTTAGTATGTGGGGGCGTCCACGTTGCCTGCGCATGTGTACAGACAATGGAATACAGGTTGCGCCGTGTGTCGCGTGGCCGCCGCATCTCGCGTCCTGCTGCTGGCACAGGCGGCGGGGCCTATTTGTGCAGCGTTGCCCTAAGGACTCACACGCCGGCCCGCAGACCCATCCCCTCGCGGGCCCGGGCGATGGCCGAGAGCGCCTGCAGAGCCCCTCCGTCGGCACAGGCCCCCACCTGGTAGGAGCACAGGCTCTTGAGGTCGGGCAGGGCGTTGGCCACGGCCACCGGGGCCCCCACGACCCGCATAAGTTCGGCGTCGTTCATGGAGTCGCCCAGGGCCATGGCCTGTTGGGGCCCGGCGCCCACGGCCGAGAGGAAGGCGAGCGCACCCGACCCCTTGCCGGCCCCCGCCAGAGGCAGGTCAATCCAATGCTGGCCGCAGCGGGCAAAGTAGAGCCGGCCCTCAAAGCGTGGCTGGTAGCGGGCGATGACCCCCTTGATGTCATGGCGGGCCACCAAGGCCACCTTGCTGACAGCCCCCTCGGGGACCCGGTCGGCGGCGGTGAACCGGGCAGGGTCATGGATGCCCCAGTCAGCAAAAAAGGAAAGGTCCAGGTTGATGACGGCGGCCTGCTCGTCGGTGTAGACGACGATGCCCGGCCGCTCGGGGTCGGCGCAGGCCATGCCCACGAGCTCGGCCACCAGGGCCCGGTCGTAGGTCAGGTGGCGGATGGGGGCGCCCCCGGCCAGGACGTCCATGCCGTTGCTGGCCACGAAGTCGCGATGGCCGCGGGCGTAGGCGCTGGCCGCAAAGATGCCGCTCAGGGAGTGCAGGGTGCGGCCCGTTGCAGGAACGAAGCGCACGCCCGTGGCCGCCAGCCGCCCCGCCACGGCGTCAAAGTCCCCGGGTAGGGCCGAGGCTGAGGTGAGCAGGGTGTTGTCCAGGTCGCAGAAGACCACGCGCACGCGGGCAGCCCAGTCGCGCACGAGGGCGTCCAAGCCGGGGAGCTGGGCCGGCCCCATGGTCAGCAGCCCCTCTCCACAGCGCCCTCTACCAGCTCGTTCACCAGGTCCTCGAAGGGGACGCCGGCCAGGGCCAGGCAGCAGGAGAGAACCGAGCCCTCGGTCAGGGAGGGGGCCAGGTCGACCTCGAGGACGCGGGAGGCGGCCCCGTCCCAGACCAGGTCCACTCGGGCCAGGTCGCGGGCCCCGCAGGCGAGAAAGGCGTCGAGGGCGTCGCGCTCAATCTGGCTGCGCGCGTCCTGGGCCGCCACGGGGTCCGGGGACAGCAGGTGGCAGGGGAGGGGGGCGACGGCTTGCGCGAAAGGGGTGTCCGGGCAGAGGGGACCCTCAGCCGCCGCCTCGACTCGGCCGTCAGCGGGAGCCGCAGGCTGAATCAGGGCCGCGGGCAAGACCCCCAGGTTGTCCTCATCGCCCACCACGGCGACCGAGACGAGCGGGCCCTCGACCCACTGCTCGACGACCACCTGGTCGTCTTTGCGGGCCGCGGCGGCCGCCGCGTCGGCCAGCTCCTGGAGGGTGGCCACGCGCGTGACGCCCGCGCCCCGGGTTCCGTGGGCGGGCTTGACGCAGAGGGGAAAGGCGCCTCCGCAGCGGTCGAGGACCAGCTCGGATAGGTCGAGGGCGCCCAACTTGGCCACCGCCTCGGAGCTCAGGCAGACGCCCATGGGCGAGGATGCGGCCGTGGGGCCCTGACGGGCCGCCAGGCGCAGGGCGGGCGGCAGGTTGGACTTGTCGGCGGCTAGCCGGGCCATGCGGGCGCCGGTGCCCACGAAGGGCAGGCGAATCAGCTCGAGCAGGCTGGCCAGGTCGGCCGGGGTCGCGGGAGCCTGGGCAAGGCAGGGGAAGGCGACGTCGGCGCCCAGGGAGACGAGCTCGCGGGCCAGGGTCTTGCCCATGCGGACCAGCCGGGCCTCGTGGCCGCTGGCCCGGAGGGCCTGGGCCACGCGCTCGGCCCCCAGCTGGGAGGGACCGCCTTGGGCGCCGCCCCAGACGACTGCGACTGTGTATGCCATGTACGGATGCTCCTACTGCTGGTCGGAGGGGGTGTCTGCCTGGCCGCCCTTGTCGCCGGGGTGCCGGTGGCGGCGGCGGACCAGCCGGGCCTGGTCGTCCTGACCCGCAGCCGACGTGGACGCCGGGCTGGTACGGGACTGGGCGGGGCGGTCCTGCGACTGCGGCCCCCGCTGGCGGGGCGTCCGCTGCCGGGTCTCGCCCTGGGCGTCGCCGCTCTCGGTCCGGGTTCTCGTCTGGGCCCGCTCCTGCGGGACGCTTGCGGCGTCCGTCCCGCCCGCCACCGTGTGGTGGCGGCGCGTGCGGCGGGCACGGGTCTGGTCATCGACTTGGCTGGCCTGCGCGGATGCCGCGGGGGCCGTGCGCTGGCGGCGGGCCGGAGCGCCTTCGGCGGCGCCTTTGCGACCCTCGGCCTGCGCCCTGCCCGCACTCTGGTGGCGGGGCTGCATGCCGCGGCGGCGCTGGGGGCGGGTGTCGCGCCCCTGCTCGTCGTAGGCCGCCTGGTCTTCGGGCGCCTGGGCCCGCGAGCCACGGCCGGGACGGGTGGGTTCGGCCAGGTCGGCGGCACGGCCGGCCCCGGCCCCCGCGGCCTTCCTGGTGCGACGGCGGATTATGCCCTCCAGTCCGTCCTCGCCCTCGCTGCGGTCGCGGTGGGACTGGCTGCGGGTCCGCGCTTGGCCTTCTTCGCCTGCCATCGACTCGGCTGCGGCGGCCTCCTGCTGGCGCTGGATGCGGGACCGGCGGCGGGGGGAGACAAGCGAGGTGTCCAGCTCAAAGCCCCGGTTGGGCTCGGCCAGACGGTCGAGCTCGGCCAGCTGGGCCTTGATCTCGGCGCTGCCGAACTTCTCCAGGGCCTCGCGGCCCACCGTGTCGGGGCGCAGGGGGACGTTTTGCTCCTTGGCCTTCTTGCAGCAGGCGGGCGAGGCTGCCATGTCGGCCAGGGCCACGGTGAAGGACTTGCCGTTCTCCAGCCTCATGGTCATAGTCTCGCGGGGGGTGTTGTACTCCACGATTTTGGCCTTGCCCAGGGGCGTGTCGATGACGGCGTTGCGCTTGGGGGCCCGCGACTTGAAGTCCCTGTAGGCCTCGAACTCGTAGCGCAGGCAGCACATGAGGCGGCCGCACACGCCCGAGATCTTGGCCGAGTTAAGGGGCAGGTCCTGCTCTTTGGCCATGCGAATGGAGACGGGCTCGAAGCGGCCTCCCATGCGGGTGCAGCACAGCTCCTGGCCGCAGGTGGCGTAGCCCCCGCGCAGGCGGGTCTCGTCGCGCACGCCAATCTGGCGCATGTCCACGCGGGTCCTGAACTGACTGGACAGCTCCCGCACCAGCTCACGGAAGTCCACGCGCTCCTCGGCCGCGAAGTAAAAGACCGCCTTCTCGCCGCCAAAGAGGAACTCCACGCCCACGGGCTTCATGTCCAGCTCCTGCTTCTTGACAAGGCGGCGGAAGATGGGCATGGCTTCGTCGCCCTTGCGGGCCAGGGTCTCGGCCTGAGCCACGTCGTCCTCGTTGGCAACGCGGATGACGCTCTTGAGCTTGCCCTTGACCTCCTCGGCGGGGGCCTCGAAGGGGTCGCTGGTGGCCAGGCCGAACTCGGTCCCGCGCTCGGTGGAGACGACGACGTGGTCGCCCTCGACGGCGCCCGAACGGCCTGGGTCGAACCACAGGTCCTCTGAGCTGTAGTGCGTACGCACGGGAATCACGGTTGGCACGGGAGCATCTCCTTGATGTCGAACAGCATGACCTCAAGGGCCAGCTGGGGCGAAACGTTGGCGCTCACGCGGGCGCAGGCGGCGTCGACGGCAGAGAGGGCACGGACCAGCCCCTCAGCCCTAAGGGAGCCCGCATAGGCCTGGGCCGTGCGCGCAAAGTCATCGCACACCACCTGACCTGCGCTGTTGGTGGCAAGGCCGAGGGCGTCGCGCAAAAGGCAGCGCTGTGCAGCGAACACTTCCATGATACCCGAGCGCTCGCGTGCCGAAAGCTCACGTTTCTGCCGTTCATCAAGCATCTTGAGCGCCTTGGGGCTCATCCACTCGGCGCCCTCGTCGCGGGCAGTCTTCTGGTCGGCCTTGATGGCCTCGAAGGGGGCTTTCGCCGCCTCCACGGTCGCGGCCGCCAGATGGAGGACGTCGAGCTCGTCGGCCCGGGGAAGGGCGTCCAGGGCGCGCAGGGCACAGCGGCGGGCCTCCTGGCGCTCCTCGGAGCCGAGGAAGGCACGGGCTTCGCTGGGGGAGGAACAGCAGCCGATGGCCCGCCGGCAGAGGCTCTCAGGCACCGAGAGCTCGCGGGACAGACTCTCCAAGGCGGCCTCGGGCGAGACGGACCGGAAGGGGACCACCTGGCAGCGGGACACGATGGTGGGGAGAACGGCGTCCTGGTTGGTGCCGAGCAGGATGAAGACCACGCCCCGGGGAGGCTCCTCCAGGGACTTGAGCAGGGCGTTCGCGCTGCTGGCGGTGAGGGCCTCGGCCTCGTCGAGGATGTAGGCCTTGGCGTCCGCCCTGACCGGTGCCAGGGGCAGGTCCTCGATGAGGTCGCGGACCTGGGAGACCAGGTAGCCCTGGGCGCTCTCGGGCCGGAACAGATGCACGTCGGGGTGGGTGCGGTGGGCGACCCGGATGCAGGAGTCGCAGGTCCCGCAGCCGACGCTCCGCTCGCAGAGGACCGCCTGGGCCAGAGCGAGGGCTGCATCGAGCTTGCCCGAGCCGGGAGGCCCCACAAAGAGGTAGGCGTGGCTCACCCGGCCGGTGTCCACGGCGCGCTCCAAAAAGGACCGCACGCCATCCTGGCCCACCAGGCCGCGGGCCAGCAGTCCCGACCGTGCGGTAGGGGAGGGGGCGGCTTCGCTATTCGCCATGGGCGGCCCCTTTTACCTGCTCGTATGTCGGAAGCTCCACCAGGTCGGCCAGCTGGGCGGCCATGCGGGCGTAGACCTCGGCTGGGGTTCCCAGGGCGCTCACGACCCGCACGCGGTCGGGCTCGGCCTGGGCGATGGACAGGAAGCCCTCGCGCACGCGGCGCTCGAACGCCACCCCCTCGCCCTCCAGCCGGTCGGGGCCCGCCTCGCCCACAGCGCGCGCCAAGGCCTGGGCAGGGTCGAGATCGAGGACGACCGTGCGCGAAGGGACCACGTCTCCGCAGGCCAAGGCCGAGAGCTGACGCACAATCCCCTCGCCTATGCCGCGGGCCGTCCCCTGATAGGCCAGGGTTGAGTCAAAGAAGCGGTCGCTCACCACCGCGGCGCCACGGGCCAGGGCGGGCCCCACTACGCGGGCAACCAGCTGGGCGCGGGCGGCCTCGTAGAGCATGAGCTCGGCCATGGGGGCCATGGGCTCGGCGGCCTCCTCCTCGGGTGAGGCCAGCAAGAGGGGACGGATCTTCTCGCCCAGACGGGTGCCGCCGGGCTCGCGCAGGCGCACGACGTCGCGGCCGGCGAGCTCCAGGGCCTGGCAGAGCAGGGCGCACTGGGTGGACTTGCCGGCCCCGTCGACGCCCTCGAGCGTGATGAAGACGCCGCCGGTCTCTGCGGGCGAGCTGGCAGGGCTTGTTTTTTCAGACAATATGCCTTCCCTTCTTGACGGGTGGTCCCTCTCATGTGTTATAGTGCCCCGTGCACGGGCGCATGTGCCCGTACAATCTGCAGCCATCTTCCAACACACACAGCGCAGGGCGGACCACGTGGTCGCGCTGATTGTGTATGGCTGCGCGCCCGCCTCCCTTTCCACATGCCTAATAATGACAGGCAGCGAAGGAGTATTTACCGTGAAGTTCTTCCTGGACACCGCAGACCTCGGCGAGATTCGCGAGGCGGCTTCGTGGGGCGTCATCGCTGGCGTGACCACCAACCCCTCTCTCTACGCCAAAATCGGGGGCAAGCTCGCCGACTTTGAGGACCACATTAAGAGGATCTGCGAGGTCGTCGACGGTCCGGTCTCCGCCGAGACCACGGCCATGACGCGCGACGAGATTGTGGCCGACGGCCGCCGCCTGCACGCCTTGGCCCCCAACGTGGTCGTCAAGATTCCCGTGATGCCCGAGGGCCTCGCCGCCACCCGCCAGCTGGCCGAGGAGGGCATCCCGGTGAACATGACCCTGGTGTTCAGCGTGCCCCAGGCCATCCTGGCCGCCCGTGCCGGCGCCCGCTACATCTCACCCTTCGTGGGCCGCTTCGACGACATCGCCGAGGACGGACTCTCCCAGCTGGGCGACATTATCGCTGCGGTCGGCAACTACGACTTCGGCCATGAGGTGGAGATTATCGCCGCCAGCGTCCGCTCGCCCCTGCACGTGGCCCAGTCGGCGCTTATGGGCGCCGACATCGCCACGATTCCCTTCGGCGTGCTCAACAAGATTGTCAAGCACCCGCTGACCGACCGCGGCCTTGAGTCCTTTCTGGCGGACTGGAAGAAAGTTGAGCAAGCATGAGTGAGACCGCATCCGAGACCGAGAGCATAGGCGCGCAGAGCGCCGACACACCCGAGGCCCCGCGCCGCCGGCGCACGACCACGCGCCGCAAGAGCGCGGCCGATGCTGCATCCCAGGCCGAACGGCCCGCGGACGCGGCCCCCGAGGCTCCCTCCCAGCAGCAGGTCGTAGCAAGTGAGGAGGCGGCGGAGCCCGCGCTGGCCAGACCCCGCGCGACCAGGGCCCGCCGCACCACCCGCAAGTCCGCCGCCTCTGCTCAGCCACAGGACGAGCAGGCATCCGCGGGCACCCAGATGGAGCTGCCAATCGCCATGACCCCCGAGGCGCCCGCCGCGCCTGACGGGCAGGCGGAAGCCGTCGAGAAGAAGCCTGCCACGCGCCGCCGTCGGCCTGGCAGGCCCGCCGCCTCCGCAGAGCCCCAGGCCGCAGCCAGCGACGAGGCCGTCCCGGCCCCGTCCGCGCCTGCTCAGGAGGCACCTGCTCAGGAGACGCCAGCGCCCGCAGGCCAGGCTTCCGCCTCCGCCGAGGCTCCCGCTGCCAGAAGGCCTGGCAGGCCCCGCGGCCGCCGGCCCCGCAATGCCGCAGTTCAAGACCCCGAGGCAGCCCTTGCCCAGACGGCTGCCGAGGCTGCGCCTACCCAGGCCGCCCAGGGTGCTCCCGAGGCCGGCCCCGCCCCCGAGACCGCCCCCGCCCCCGCAACCTCCGCCGAGCAGGCCGGTCTTGACGGCGAGAACCCCGAGGCGCCTGCCGCTCCGCGTCGCTCCCGTCGCCGCACCCGTGCGCGCGACGCTGTGGAGAACGGCCTGGTCCAAAGCGAGGAGAGCCAGGCCAAAAACGCGGCCCGCGCCGAGGCCGACGGGGTGATGGCCGAGGCCAAGGCCGGTGAGGCCAAGCTCGGCGACGCGGAGGGCCCCGCCCTGGCCCAGGATGCCCCCTCCCAGGGCACGGCCGCCAACGCCGGCCAGGCAGACTACCAGCACCAGGGCTCGCGCCGCCAGCACCACCACGACGACCAGCGCGACCAGCAGGGCGGCAAGGGCCGTTACGACCGTCCCCAGCGCCAAGGTCAGCGCGACCGCAACGCCTATAGCAGCGACCGCAACGCCTATGGCAGCGACCGCAACGGTTTTAACGGCGACCGCAACGGCTTCGGTAACGACCGCAACGCCTACGCCGGCAGCAGCCAGCAGGGCGGCAAGGGCCGTCACCAGCGCCGCCAGCAGCGCGAGCAGGTGATGGGCCCGCGCACCAACCGCGAGGAAATCGCATCCCTCAAGGTGGCCGAGCTCCGCGCCAAGGCCGCCGAGCTGGGCCTCGACGTTCTCGGTCTCAAAAAGGCCGAGCTGGTCGACGCCGTGTACGAGGGCCTCGTCCGCCAGGAGGGCTATTTCGAGTTCCGCGGTATCCTGGATATCGTGCAGGAGGGCTTTGGTTTCGTCCGCACCAAGGGCTACCTGCCCTCCGAGAACGACGTCTACTGCTCCCAGCAGGTCATCCGCAACTCGGGCTTGCGCCGCGGCGACGAGATTACGGGTGTCGCCCGCGCCGGCCGTCCCGGTGACAAGTACGCCGGGCTCAACAAGGTGACCACCGTCAACGGCCTGTCTGTCGAGGAGGTTCGCCGCCGCCCGCGCTTCGGCGACCTCACGCCGGTCTTCCCCTCTGAGCGCCTGCTCATGGAGCACGGCAAGGACTCCATCCTTGGCCGCTGCATCGACATCGTCTCGCCCATAGGCAAGGGCCAGCGCGGCCTGATTGTGTCTCCGCCCAAGGCCGGCAAGACCACGGTCCTCAAGAGCATCGCCGCCTCCATTGCCGCCAACAACCCCGAGGTACACCTCATCTGCCTGCTGGTGGACGAGCGCCCCGAGGAAGTCACCGACATGCGGCGCTCCATCAACGGCGAGGTCGTGGCCTCGACCTTCGACATGCCCAGCGACAACCACATCATGGTGTCCGAGCTGGTGATTGAGCGGGCCAAGCGCCTGGTCGAGCTCGGCCAGGACGTCGTGATTCTGCTCGACTCCATCACCCGCCTTGCCCGCGCCTACAACCTAGCCCAGCCCGCCAGCGGCCGCATCCTGTCGGGTGGTGTTGACTCCACAGCCCTCTACCCGCCCAAACGCTTCCTAGGGGCGGCGCGCAACATCGAGAACGGCGGGTCGCTCACCATCCTCGCCTCCGCGCTGGTGGAGACCAGCTCCAAGATGGACGAGGTTATCTTCGAGGAGTTCAAGGGCACGGGCAACATGGAGCTGCGCCTTGACCGCGACCTGGCCGACCGCCGCATCTTCCCGGCCATCGACCCCGTCGCCTCGGGCACCCGCAAGGAGGAGCTCCTGATTGAGCCCAACATGGCGCCCTTCGTGTGGGGCCTGCGCCGCATCTTGGCTGGCATGAACAACAACGAGCGCGCCATGACCCAGCTCATCCGCGGCCTCAAGCAGACGGAGAACAACCGCGAGTTCCTCATCCGCTGCGCCAAAAAGGCCCAGATGCAGGAGCTGAGTATCTAGACGCAAGACCTGGGCGCCTAGTTGCAGGAGCTGAGCATCTAGATGCAAGACCTGGGCGTCCAGTTGCGGGAGCTGGGCGCCTAGATGCAAGAGCCAGGCGTCCAGAGAGAATGCGCCTGCCGGCCCTGGCGCCGCGTCGCCGGAAACCGCCTTTGGGAGTGCGGCCTTCGTGGTCGCGCTCCCTTTTTTCTCGGCCGGGCGTCTCGGCAGGGTCCGGGCTTGATTCGCTTGCCCAGGGGCCTCAACAAGCTTGCCCAGGGGGCCGCGACAACAAAGGCTCGCAATAAAGTGAAGCAGCGTCTCCATTCATCAACAGGGCGGGGTGTTTTCGATGCACAAGCTGTTGAGATAACCCACAAACTTGCTTCTGTTACTTGCTTACTCTCAAGTCAAGCGCTAGGCTTTAGGCAGGTCCAGCATTCTGGCGGTCACAGACAACGGAGACATACCCTTGAATCGCACCCAACCGTTGTCGCTCGTGAGCGCGGCGCGCTCTCGCGTCATCGCACTTCTGGCGGTGGTCGCGGCCCTCGCGTTGCTGCTTCTCGTCGCGACTCCCTCCACGGCCCAGGCCACCGAGGGCGACATGATTTACGGAACGGTCACCTCGGAGCTCGCGCTTTACGAGTCGCCTGAGGAAGGTGCCGCGCAGGGCTCCTCTTTGGCCCCGGGCACGTCCTTCCAGGCTGCCGGCGTGGGCAACGGCTGGTACGGGGCCAAGTTCCCTATCGACGGAGCCTCGGTTCCCCTCTACTTCTCGGACCTCTCCGGCATCGTCCTTTACCAGCCGGTCGCAAGCGGCGTCCTGCACGGTGCGGTGATGGCGGGCGGGCTCAACGTCTATGTGGCCCCTTCCACGGGCACCGATGTCCTGCAGTGGTTCTCCGAGGGGCAGACCATCCAGTTCATCTCCTTTAGCGATGGCTGGTACGCGGCCCGCCTCGCCTCTGGCCAGGTCTGCTACATCCCGGCTAGCTCGGTGGCTCTCTACAACCCCACCGAGGAAGGCACCCTGATGCGCTTCGCGGGCGAGGGCGGCACCATCGTGTACGCAGCCCCCGACACCAGCTCCACCGTCCTGGCCGCCTACGACCTGGGGACGACCCTCTACTTCGCCGACTTCAACGCCGACTGGTACGCGGCCTCGCTCGACGGGCGCACGGTCTACGTTCTCAAGAGCAGCGTCACGACCGACCCCTACGTGCCGCCGGTCGTCTCGACCGACCCCAACGGGTACTCCTACGACATCACCCTGACCCAGCTGGTCGAGGTGGAGAGCAGCTCCTCCTGGATTGTCTCGCGCGACGGGAGCTGGAGGAGCGCCAGCGATTACGAGCTGCGGTCCTACCTCAACCCGGCCAACTTCCCCCAGGGGACCACGGGCTACTACCAGTTCCTCCGTCTCGACCAGGTCAGCGGCTTCACGGTCGACCAGCTCAACGGCTTCCTGGTGGGCGAGGGCGTGCTGGAGGGCCAGGGCCAGGCCTTCTACGACGCCTGCCAGCAGTACGGAATCAACGAGGCCTACCTGATTGCCCACTCTGAGCTGGAGAGCGGCCACGGCAAGAGCGACCTTTCACGCGGCGTCTGGTACGACCCCGAGTCCGACATCGCCTACGACCCCTACAGCAAGAAGGCCTACTCGGCAAACGGCGAGGTCGAGGACTTCGATCTGAAAGACTATCCCGACGCGGTCAAGGTCTACAACCAGTTCGGCTTCGGCGCCTACGACTCCAACCCCCTCTACGGCGGCGCAAAGATGGCCTACGAGCAGGGCTGGACGAGTGTGAGCGACTCCATCAAAGGGGCCGCGGAACTCATCTACGAAAGGTATCTCAGCGCGGGATCCACCACCCTCTCGGGCCAGAACACCCTCTACAAGATGCTCTTCCACCCAGAGTGCGCGGTCGCGAACCTCGAGAACGGGTCCTACGAAAAGCCCTGGCACGAGTACGCCACGGACATAGCCTGGGCTGCCAAGATTGCGACACTCATCTCCTACTTCTACCCCGACCCATCCGCCTACTACCTGACTTTCGAGGTGCCGGTCTATGCAGGAAACTAACGACATCCAGCCCGCCTGCTCCCCGGAGCCGGCCCGCCTCAACACCCCCGTGCACCCCTACGAGCCGGCCCATCTGGCGCCCGCCCGCCCTGGGGCCGTGCACCGGGCCGTCTGCGCGGCAGGTATGGCGGCGCTCCTGTCGCTGACCCTGTCGCCTGTGGCGATGGCGACGACGCCCGACGTCCCCGACTACAATTGGGAGCCGGACGTGCCGAATATGACCGGCTCGGGCACGTCGTCCGAGGAACCGCCCAGTGGCGAGACGGAAGTGCCTGGAGACGAGGAGTCTGGAAGCAGCGAGTCCGGAGGCGGCGAGGAGGCGTCTGCGCCTAACCTCGACCCCGACCCCAGCACCGTTCCCACGGAAGAGGAGACGGGCGGTACCGAGTCTGACTACGACGCCTATATCCCCGAGCAGTACGGCGACGTGACGGGCACGCCCGTGTCCGACGCCACGACCACCTATAGCGACATACCCGTCGACACGACCGAGCCCGAGGCTGAGCCCGAGGAGGTCCAGGAGGTCGCCCCCGCCGCCCCCGCAATCACCAGCTGGGACGACGCCACGCGCACCGTCACCGGCACGGCCCCCGCAGGAACGACCGTAGTCGTTATGGCGGATGGCGCCCAGATTGGCCAGGCCGTGGCAGGCGACGACGGCATCTTCACCATCGTCCTGCCCGAGGGCACAGACCTGGCGGCCATCGAGCTGACAGCCATCGACGAGAACTCGGGTCTGAGCTCGGAGCCCGTCGCCGGCTCGACTTTTGCCGTCCAGCAGGAGCAATCTGCCAGCGCCGTGCGCGAGCAGGTCGTGCCCGCTGTCGTGTCCTTTGCCCAGGGCGTGGACGACTCTCTTGCCAGCTCGGACCTCTACACCAGCTACGAGCAGCCGGCTTCTGAGGCCCTGCCCCTTTCCGCCTACGCCATCGGTGCGGCTGTGGGCGTGCTTGGCTCGGCGGCCGCCGTGGGCGCCTTCCTGGCTGTGCGCGGGGCCGTGCGGTCTCGCGGCCAGGAAGACGGGTACGAGGGCGAGAGCGAGGGTGAGGACGAGGGCGCCTTCCTCGAGAGCACCGCCGCCATCGCCGCGGCCGTGCCCCCGATTGAGGGCGAGTCAACCGGCGAGACCCTGCCCATGTCCTCTGCCAGCGGGGTCCCTGCGGTCGCCTTGAATGCCGATGACGACGAGGAGACCACAATCGCCTACACCCCCGAGCAGCGCTGGGCGGCGGCCCAGGTCACCGAAGCCACCGCTGCCTGCCCGGTCGCCCCGATTGCCGAGGCTACCGCTGCCTGCCCGGTCGCCCCGGCTTATACCGCGGATGACGACATGGACGAGCTGGAGCGCATGGCCATGGCCTTTGTCGCAAGCGAAGCCGCAGCCCAGGGAGGCTCTGACACGTATGCGGCCTCCTCCGGTAAGGTGGCCTCCACCCTTTCCTTCCACACCTGCGACGACGACGGCCCCGACGGTCCGGATAGCCCCCGCGGCTCCAAGCCCGAGGACCCTGCCTGCTCCTTTTCTGACAGCGACTTTTCCACCGATGCCTACCTCTCCCTCATCACACCCCAGGCCGCCCCTGCCGAACAGACCCAGCCGCAGGCCGAGCCCGCCCGGCAGCAGGCCTGCACCTGGTCCGAGCCCATCCAGCAGATAGCCCCTGCCCGCACGACAGCCCCGGCCAGCACGTGGGCCGAGCCGGTCCAGCAGG
>CAZEAF010000025.1:13994-19594 GCA_964510125.1 uncultured Coriobacteriaceae bacterium | reverse complement strand
GCTTTATCGCCGCCTTTTCGTATTATAGGGGGCAGGCCACGTTTCCCGCACCTGACCGAACGCTTCGGCACAAGACAAGACAAGACAAGGAGTCCCCATGGCACCGACGGACACAAAAGAGACGGCCGCCTCGCCGATTGCAAGCCCCGCCACCCGGACCGGAGCTGCCCAGCCCGGCCCCTGGGCTCTCTACGACGAGCTAATCGCGGGTATCCCCGCAGGCATCGAGGTCACCGACTTCTGCCTGGGCGTCCACTGGTGCTACGTGGAGGCAGCCTGCGGCATGGGCATCGCCCACATCGTGGCCGGCGGGGCGCTGCGGGGTTTTGAGGGCGACCCTCTCTCCTGCGACCTGCGGAGCCTAGCCGGGCTGGCCAAATCCTGGAACTTCATCGACGCCTCCCTGGGCTTCGCGGCCATCAACGCCTGGTACTCCACGCGCGAATGCGTCGAGAAGCTGGGCGGGACTATCGACGAGGACATGCAGGCCTCGGGTGACGCCCGCAACCCTCTGTACGGGGACGGGTCCGCCTATGCCGGCAAGAAGGTGACGGTGATAGGCCACTTCCCCGGTGTGTCGTCATTGGCGAAAAAATCCCAGCTCACGGTCCTCGAACGGTCTTGCACCTCACCCATCGACGTGCCCGACCCGGCCTGCGAGTACATCCTGCCGGACCAGGACTTCGTCTTTTTGACCGGCACCACCCTCACCAACAAGACGGCGCCCCGGCTCCTCGCCCTGTCCGCCAATGCCCAGACAATCCTGGTGGGCCCCTCCTCCGTCCCCAGCCCGGTCCTTTTCGCCCACGGGGTGGACGCCATAGCCGGGTCGGTGGTCGCAGACGCCGGGCCTGCCAAGATGGCGGTCAAGGGCGACAGCAAGGACCTGTGGCGGACGGGCATCAAGAAGTTCTACCTGGCGGCGCCCCGGGCCTAGACCTTGCGGCGAGGACCCCTCTGGAATATAGAATGTAGCTGCGTGTCTATTGTCCCGTTCCCTGCCCGTCCCTCAGCCAAGGAGGCGCCGGTCACATGGCATCGATTCTGCTTGTCGAAGACGACAAGACCATCCGGCTCACCGTCGAGTACGCCCTCACCAAGGCCGGCTACACGGTGAGGACCGCCGCGGACGGCCAGGAGGCCATCAGCCTGGCCCGCGAGACTGCGCCCGACCTCATCCTGCTCGACCTCATGCTTCCCAAGGTCTCGGGCATCGACGTGGCCAAGACCCTGCGCCACCAGGGCAGCCGGGTCCCCATCATTATGCTCACGGCCCTGGACCGCGAACAGGACAAGGTGGCGGGCCTGGATGCCGGCGCCGACGACTACATCACCAAGCCCTTCTCCACCCAGGAGCTCCTGGCCCGCATCCGCGCCAACATCCGCCGGGTCGACCCCTCTGACGCCGAGACCGCCCGCGTCACCACGGCCGGCGAGCTCATGATCGACCCCGGCAAGTCCCGGGTCACCGTGGCCGGCGAGCCGATTGACCTGCGCGCCAAGGAGTACAAGCTCCTGCTGGCCCTCGCCTCCCGGCCCGGCGCCCTCTGCACCCGCCAGCTTCTGGCCCACGAGGTGTGGGGCGAGGAGTTCCTGGCCACCTCCCGCACCATCGACACCCACGTGCGGCGGGTCCGCAAGGCCATCGACCGGGACGGCTGGACCTACATCCAGACCGTCCACGGCATGGGCTACCGCTTCGAGGCCATCCACGAGGACGCGGAGTAAGCCATGGCAAGGGGTCTCAAGGAGCGCATGCGGGCCAAGCCCGTCGGCCGCAATGACAACTGGCGCGTCTGGCTGATTGCCGGCTATGCGGCGGTCGTGACCATCCTCGTGGTCCTCTGGGGCGTCTCGCTCAACATCCCCATCGAGCAGGCCGAGGAAGACCAACAATTCCAGAGCATGTCCACCATCGCCAACGCCGCCTCAGCCTACCTGGCCGACACCGACCTGGACGCCCAGAAGGCCGCGGACACCCTGTCCAACTCCGGGTCGGTCCGCATCACCCTCATCGCCTCGGACGGGACGGTGCTGGCCGACAGCGTCAACAACGCCTCCACCATGGAGAACCACGCGGGCAGGCCCGAGGTCCAGCAGGCGCTCGAGGGCCAGACGGGCCGGTCCCGCCGCGTGTCGGCCACTGACGGCAACGAATACCTCTACCTGGCCCAACTTGCGACCTTTGACGGCCAGGACGTAATCCTGAGCGTCTGCGTGCCCATCTCGCACGTGGAGCAGCTCACCCAGACCTCCCGGCGGATGGGCTTCATCCTCCTCTTCGTCGCCGCCGTCGTGACCGTGGCCGTGTCCGTCGTCGCCACGCGCAAGACCTCCACTCCCGTCACTCGCCTCGAGCGCGTCCGCACCGACTTCGTGGCCAACGCCAGTCACGAGCTCAAGACGCCCGTCGCCGGCATCGCGCTTCTGTCCGAGTCGATTGAGCAGGCGGCCAAGGACGGCAATACCGAGGCCATCGCCCTCTTCTCCCAGCGCCTGAGCAAGGAGAGCCGCCGCCTGCAGAGCCTGGTCACCGAGCTGCTCGACCTGTCCCGCCTGGAGAGCGGCGGGCTCAAGGGCCGGTCCTCCCAGGCGGCCGACCTGTCCAGCGTTGTGGCCACCTCCTTTGAGGCCCACCTGCCGCGCGCCCGCCAGAAAGGGCTCGACTTCTCGCTGGACGACGAGCTGTCCCCCGACCGCCTGCACAAGGTGCATCTCTCCCCTGCCGACTGCTCTCTCATCATCGACAACCTGCTGGAAAACGCCATCAGCTACACCGAGGAGGGCAGCGTCAGAGTCAAGCTCACCGAGGAGGGCGACGACCTGGTGCTTGAGGTGACCGACACGGGTATCGGCGTCCCCTTGGCCGACCAAGAGCGCATCTTCGAGCGCTTCTACCGGGTGGACACCGCCCGGTCCCGGGAGATGGGCGGCACTGGCTTGGGCCTGTCCCTCGTGCGCCATGCCGTGAACCGGGCCGACGGCAGCATCGCCCTGGCCAGCACCCCCGGCAAGGGGTCCACGTTCACCATCCACCTGCCCATGGCCAACTAGGGCCGGGTGGCTGGCAGGGCGGGCCTGCTTGGCGGACAGTCCTGCCTGGGGACGGCCCTCACCCGGGCAGCTCCTCGGCGCCGCTCTAGCGCAGGTTCTTCCAGGTGGTTATGGCCAGGAAAATGGAGAAGAGCGCGCCGAGCACGATGCCTGCGATGCCAATCCCAACACCCCTGCCCGACAGAGACAGGATGGCCGAGCCGATGATTAGGCCCACGACCACAAAGGCCAAGGCCAGGGCGGCTGCCAGCCCCCGGGCCAGCTTGGTCAGCTTCTCGTCGGTCGAGATGGTGAAGCCGACGCGGACCTGTCCCTTTTGAATCATATCCAGGGTGGCCGAGGCCTGGGTGGGCAGGGACTCCAGGGCCTCGGCGCTGTCGGCCGCCCGTGCCATGTCCCCAAGGACCCTGCGCTGAAGCGACTTCGGGTTGAAGCTCGACACCATGTATTCGGTGATGACCTTCATGATGTTGAGCTTGGGCGAGATGAGGTGAACCGTGCCCTCGAGAGTAACCAGACCGCGGGACAAGGACATGAGGAAGGGCTCCACCTCGAAGCCGGACCCGCCAATCCCCCGCAGGAAAGACTGCATGATTGCGCCCGTGTCAAAGCTCTCCAGGTCCACATCCACGAACTTGTCGGCCGTGGACTCGCACATCTCCAGCAAGGACGCGTGGTCGACGGGGCCGGTGGGCGTGGCCACGCGCAGGATGGCACGCTTGAGCCCGTAGGCATTGCCCTTGACCAAGGCGTCGATGATGGCCTGCAGGGAGTCGCGCTGGCTGGCGGTGAGCGTGCCCATCATGCCGAAGTCGATCCACTCGATGCCCGTGCCCTCCACCACCAAGACGTTGCCAGCGTGGGGGTCGGCGTGGTAAAAGCCGTCCTCCATGATCTGCTGCATGTAGTTGCGGGCTAGAAGGTAGGCCAGCTGCTCGCGCTGGTCGTCCGTAAGGCCCATCTCCTCGATGCCCTCAACGGCCGGTGAGGAGGCGTAGTCCTCGGTGAGCACGGCGGACGTGCACAGATTCCGGTAGCACTTGGGGGAGCTCACGCCCGGCCTGTCCTTGTTGTTGGCGTAGAAGCGCTCGAGGTTGGAGGCCTCGTTCAAAAAGCCCAGCTCCTCGACCGAGGTGCGCACCATCTCGGCGACCAGCTCCTTGACGGATAGGCCCCCGTCCCGGCTGACCAGGTCGTATATGTCGACCAGCCGCTCCATGATGGCCAGGTCACTTGTGACCTGCTCGGGCACGCCCGGCCGCTGGACCTTCACAGCCACGACCGTCCCGTTGTGCAGGGTCGCCCGGTGCACCTGGGCCATGGAGGCCGAGCCCAGAGGCGTCTCGTCAAAGGAGGCGAAGAGCTTGTTCAAAGGCTTGCCCAACTCGTGCTCGACCTGAGCCTTTACCTCGTCAAAAGGCAGGGGGTTGGCATGGGACCGGAGCTTGCCGAAGGCCTCGCAGTACTCGGGCGGCAGCACGTCGGGATGGGTCGAGGCAATCTGGCCCAGCTTGACAAAGGTGGCGCCCAGGTCCTGCAGCAGGGCCGTGGCCTTCTCGGGGGTGAGGCCGGACTTGAGGTCGTGCTTGCGGGCGATGGAGAGGATTTCCTTGAAGCGCGGGCTGGTGAGCACGCTTGCCCCTTGGGCGATTGAGCGGGCATCCTTCATGAGCTCCAGGACGTTGGGCATAACAGGCGGTCCCTTCTTGCGACGTTTCCCATCCAGACGGACGAAGGCGCGGCGGACCCTCCTCCTTTGCACGAGAGGCCCTAGACACCCGTTGGACAATTCTACCAAGGATGGGCGGTCCTAGCGTGGACGGGCGCGGGGTGTGCGGGAAGGCCGGCCTTGCCCGTCAGCCCCGCCCGCCAGCTCGCCGGTCTGCCTTGCCCGCCAGCCAGTCCCACTGGCGTGCTGCTCGAAAGAGTGTCAGGCGTCCGGTAGCGCGAGGGCTCCAACCTTGGCAGCCCTGTCAGCTTTGGCGATCCTGCCTGGCCACGTGCAGGGTGCGGGCTAATAGGACCAAGGCCGCAGCCTCCATGGCCACGGAGTAGACGGCGATGGCGGCAAAACCGGGGCCATCGTAGAGGGCGCCGGTGACGGCCGCGCCGACCAGCGACCCGATGCCCGTGGCCACACTGAAGAGGCCGTAGCTGGTGGCCCGCTTGCCGCCGGGAATCATGTCGGCCACGGCGGCGCGCATGGTGGACTCCTGGATGCCCAGGCTGGCGCCCCACAAGACCACGCCCGCCAGGACCAGGGCAAAGGAATCGGTGTAGGCAAAGAGGGGGATGAGGGCCGAGACCACCGGCAAGGCGAGAAGGGTCTTGGTGCCGAAGCGGTCGTAGAGGGAGCCCGAGACCAGGGCGAAGACGGCGTCCACCGCCTGGGCGACGGCGTAGAGGACGGGGACCATGGGGGTGGTCGTCACGCCAGTTTGCACCATGTGGAAGGACATGACACCGAAGGTGCCGATACCGGCCAGCATAAGGCCGCAGAAGCAGGTGTAGGCCCAGAACTCGCGAGGCAGCCCGGTCTTGCCGGC